>JAJXYI010000195.1 GCA_021780625.1 bacterium
GACGCCCGAGCAGTTTTTGTACGTTAGTATTAAGCATGGGCCGACAAGTTGGAGACTTCTTCTCCGCTTGTCGGCCTCATGGCATCTACCTCAATTCACAATCCCGGATCAAGGCAGGAGAACCGCGAAGGACGCGAAGGAGCGCGAAGGCGTGTGGTCGTCTCGGACGTTCGCGTCCGTTCGCGCTCTTCGCGGTTCACAGGATTGGCGGTAGGGCTGGACCGCTGGGCCAGCCGTGCGGCCACTCGCTGGCGCAGCCACAACCTTGAACATCAACGCCGCGGCCCACGCTCGGGAGACGGATACAGTGTCGTCCAATAGATGACACTCTTCATGGAGGGTTGCCGCAGGGCGGCGGCGCGACACAGTCGCTGGGCGATGAAGCTGCACCTACCCCCGCTTGCGTCAGCCTTGTTCCTGCTCGTCGTCGGCGCTGCGGGCGCCGTTGCGCGCGACCGACTCCCGATCGTGGAGTTCGCCCGGTCCCCGGCGACGGCGCGTGCGCGACTCTCACCGGACGGAAAGTATCTCGCCTACACCTCCGAGGAGTCGGGACGCCAGGTTCTCCGGGTGCTCACGATCGACACAAAGGAGGTGAAGCAGTTGAATCTCGGGGAATCCCAGCTCGTGAACAACATGGCGAAGGAGGTCGCCGATTTCCAGTGGGTCAACAATCGGCGGCTTCTGATTCACACGGCCGTGTGGGACAGCTCGTACGGAACGATCGCCACCAACGCGGACGGCTCGAATGGGCTTCCGATCAGCGGCTACGAGAACGAGAGGCTCACCGAGGGTCCGCGTCTCTGGGTCCGGGAGGTGATCCACCGTTTCTACGATGAGGATGGAACGGTGCTCATGCTGGACCGCCACGAGGACAGTCCCGGTCGCGCCAATCGCCCGGACGTCGTGCAGGTCAACACGTCGACAGGTATCTCGAAGACCGTGGTCAAGAATCCCGGAGAAGTGGGCTCATGGGTGACGGACGCCAGCGGGGTGGTCCGTATCGGCATTCTTTCACACGGCGACCTCTCGGGGGTCATCTATCGCGAGAACGCAAAATCCGAATGGAAGACGATCCTTCCGCTGAAGGACCGCCGTGCCGGGATGCGCCCGCTTGGATTCGAAAGCGCGACCGACCGGCTCCTGGTCGGCGCGCTCACCGAGCAGAAGCGCTGGACCATATTCCCGATCGATCCGCACACCGGCGAAATGGGACAGCCGCTGCTGGCCGACCCCGAGTACGACATCCTGCCCGAGCGCTTTACTCCGGCCATCGACGGCAACGCGCTCGCCGCGCCGTTCTTCTCGCCGACGAAGGACGCGTTGCTCGGCCTGCGCTACGTCACGGAGGCGCCGCGCGTGAAGTGGTTCGATCCCGAGTTCGAGCGCATGCAGCGCACGCTGGACCGAATGGCCAAGGAGACCGTTAATCTGCTGGTCGGCGTGTCGAATGACGGACAGCGACAACTCTGGTTCGGCTTCTCGGACCAATCTCCCGGGGTGTACTACCTGGCTGATCTCGGCAAGAAATCGATCAAACCGCTGGCGCAGCGGATGCCGTGGATCAAACCCGCGGAGATGGCGCCCATGCTCTCGATCAAGTATCCGGCGCGCGACGGACTTCTGATCCATGGTTTTCTGACTGTGCCCGTCGGGCACGAGCCAAGGAATCTGCCGCTCGTCGTCCTTCCGCATGGCGGTCCCTGGGTGCGGGATGTGTGGGGATTCGAGCCGCTTGTGCAGCTTCTGGCGAATCGCGGCTACGCGGTCCTGCAGATGAACTACCGCGGATCGCCGGGCTACGGCGACGAGTTGTTCAAGAATGCCAGGCGGCAGATCGGACGGCAGGTGCAGGATGACATCGAGGACGGCACCCGCTGGGCGATTGCGTCCGGTGTCGCGGACCCGAAGCGGATCGCGATCCTGGGCGGGAGTTACGGCGGCTACTCCGCGCTCTTTGCCCTCGGGCATAATCCCGAGCTGTACCGCTGCGGCATCTCCTTCGCGGGTGTCACCGATTGGTACGCGATGTACTTCGACAGCGACGTTGCCGACTACAAGTCCGCCAGCCGGTACTGGCGCGAGCAGATCGGCGACCCAGAAACCGATCGCGACGCGCTGAAGCAGATCTCGCCCGTGAACTTTGCCGAGAAGATCAAGGCGCCGGTACTGATCATCCAGGGGAAGGAGGATCGCCGGGTGCCGCCCGACCAGGCCCGACGAATGATCAGCGCACTCGAGAAGACCGGCGCGAAGCCGGAAAGCCTGTTTCTCGGCGGCGTTGGCCACAGCTTCGGACGCGAGCACCAGCGTGTTCAAATATGGACCGCAATGGTGAGCTTCCTTGAGAAGCACCTCGGGCCGGGCGTCGACTGAGAGGTTTTCGCGCAGCGAAGACCTGGTGTCCCATACCCCGGCCTCTGCGGAGGCCGGCTACATCAAACCGCCGGTACCTAGTTGATAGGGGTAGGGACAGGGATGGAACCTGCCCCTCCCTCCGAACCGGACGGG
>JAJXYI010000083.1 GCA_021780625.1 bacterium
GGTCGTGCATTCCGATCTCGCCCAAATTGACCCCCGCCAGCACCACGCCCGACGGTTCGAATCCCAGCGGGGTCCGCAAGGTGCGCCGCATGCCGGAAAACGCCACCAGGGACGCGGTGACGAGCACGGTGCAGATCGTGATCTGCGCCCCGAGCAGCAAATCACCAGGATTCAACCACCGCCTGCGCCGCGCCTCCCCAACGCCTCCCTTGATGAGCGTCAACGGGCTGCTCCGCCAAACCTGCCGCGCTGGGATGAGTCCCAGCACCAACGCGCTCCCAAGCGTGAGCGCCAGACCCACGAGGACCACCCGGCCGTCCACCGCCACCGCGATATGGCCGAACGCAGGACGCCACCGGTTCAGTGCGGCCAAAAGGAACGACGCCCCGCACAGCCCGGCCGCCCCGCCAAGCGACGCAACGATCGACGCCTCGGTGAGAAGCTGGCGCATCAGCCTGCCTCGGTTCGACCCAAGCGCCATCCGGAGCGCCAACTCACGCTGTCGGTCCGCCGCACGGGCGACAAACAGGCTGGCCAGATTCGCGCACGCCGCCACCTGGACCAGGAGGCCGAGGGCCGTGACTCCATACAGGAAGGCGCGGATGAGATCACCGTCGTCGCCGTACAGGCCCGGATGCACCAGCCGTATCGAGACAGCGGAGTCGGTTTTCGGATACGCCCGCGCCAGTTCCGCCGATATCGCACTCAGGTCGCCGGCCGCCTGCACGGGAGTCACCCCGGGCTTCAACCGCCCCACCACCGTCACATGGTGCGACCGGTCATGCAGGTAATCCCACCCATTCACCTGCTCCTGGTTCGCAATCGGAATCCAATAGTCCGGCCAGGCAAACTGCTCCGTGCCGTGGAATCGCGGCGGTGCAACACCTACGACGGTGAACGGATGCCGGTTGAGCTCCACAACCGATCCGATCGCTCCAGGGTCGGCGTCGAACGCGCTTCGCCACAGCCCGTAGCTGAGGACGACATAGGGCGCGGAGTTCGGTCCGTGCACGTCCCCTGCATGAAAAAAGCTCCCGAGTTCGGGCGTCACGCCGAGAAGATCAAAGTAGCCCCCGGACACCTCGCTGCCGTGGACCTCCCGCACCGCCTGGCCAGGCCTCACGAGGGCGGCGTGCGAATAGGCGTTGAACGCCACCATGCCGCTGAACGTCGTGTTCCTCCGACGATACGCCTCGAATGCGGGATAGGATGTCGTCAGAAGTCTCCCCAGCGTCCACGTGTCGAGGCGCACCTGATACAGGCCGGCGGGGTCGCGCACGTCCAAGGGACGCAGGACCACCGCGTTCAGGACACCAAAAACCACCACGTTGGCGCCGATCGCCAGCATCAGGGTGATCACCACCAGTGCCGAAAATCCGGGCGACTTACGCAACATTCGGAAGGCAAACCGCAGGTCCTGAATCAGGTCCTCGACCAACGGCAGACTCTCCTGGTCCCGGCATGCCTCGCGCGTGGCATCCTCCGAACCGAAGTCGAGCCGCGCGCGACGGCGCGCCTCGTCGGGCGCAAGGCCGGCGCGCTCGTGTTCCTCAGCAAGCATCGCCAGATGCGCGTCGATCTCCTCCCGCACCCTCGCGTCACCGCGCCGGCGCGACACGAGGCCGAGGCACCGCGCCAGCCACCGCCTCCAGTTCCTCACGCGAGATCCTCCGGCCCCGTCTCCAGGAAGCGCGCCATCAGGGCCGCCGTGCGCTCCCATTCCTGCTTCTCGGCGGACAAGGCTTTTCGCCCGGCTGCGGTCAGGCGATAGAATCGCGCGCGACGATTGTTCTCCGACGCGCCCCAGTCCGAGGCGATCGCCCCCTCCTGCTCGAGTCGAAGCAGCACCGGATAAAGGGTGCCCTGATTCACCGCGAGCAGGTCGCCGCTGATCTGTTCGATGCGGCGCGCGATGCCATAACCGTGCAGGGGGCCGAGGATTTCGAGGGTCTTGAGAACCATCAGCGCAAGGGTCCCCTGCTGGACGTCTTTCTTGGGTTTCATGGAAGGCCGGATGGTCGTCTCCTTTGGGTTTCCAACAGGAAAGCGACCTCTCCTTTGGGAAAGCAACAGGAAAGTGCCCTTCTCATTGCCGCGGCAGATTCGACGGTCGAAGTAGCTTGTCTGCCGTGGAAGCCGGCCGGTACGTTCGATCCGTAATGCGTGGGCCATAAGACAATGCCCTCAAGTCTCTTGAAACGTATCTTTTCACACCTCTCCGGCTGGCTCGGGCGGCAATCCTGGTACGAGCCCGCACGCCGTGCGTTCTGGAGCGAACCGGACCGGCAGCTCGCCACGAAGGCCACGTTCGTGATCGCCGCGCTGTCGATCCCGCTGGTGTTGCTGGGCAGGCCCTTCTTTGCGGTTTCTCTCGCGCTCGGCGCCCTGGCCGGCGCGCTCTCGGAAACCGACGACCACCCGAAGGGACGCATCAAGTCGCTCGCCCTGAAGGTCGTCGCCTTCGGCCTCTCGAGCCTTTCGGTCTCCGTGCTCCATCCCTACCCCCTCCT
>JAJXYI010000103.1 GCA_021780625.1 bacterium
CTTCGAGACCGCCTCCTTGATGTTGGAGTAGGCGGCCTCGGAGTCGAACTGGGCCTCGACGCCGGCGAGGAACTTGCGCTCCTGCTCGGGCACACCGAGGCGCTCGAAGGTGCGCTTGATGTCCTCGGGCACCTCCTCCCAGGTGCGCTTGGGCTTCTGCCCCTGCGCGAGGTAATAGCGGATCTTGTCGAAGTTGATGTTCTCGAGGTCCTTCGTGGCCCAGTGCGTGGGCAGCGGCTTCGAGAGGAAGGTCTTCAGCGCGTTCCTGCGGAACTCGAGGATCCAGGGCGCCTCCTTCTTGACGGCGGAGATGTATTCGATGGTGCGCTCCGAGAGGCCGGTGCCCGCGTCGAAGTCGTACTTCACATCGTAGGTAAAATCGCCGACGGATTGATCGATCCCCAGAACGGGATTCTCCTCGGTGACGTTTTCAGTGGCGAGCGTGTCGGTGTCAGCCATGGCGGATGATGCGTTGGGCCGCGCGCGCGGAGGCGGCGGCGGTTGGAGTTAGGCGACGGCGAGCTCCTTCTTGACCCAGTCGTAGCCCTTGGCCTCGAGCTGGAGCGCGAGGCTCTTGTCGCCGCTCTTCACGATGCGGCCGTCGTACATCACGTGGACGAAATCCGGTACGATGTAGTTGAGGAGGCGCTGGTAGTGCGTGATCAGCAGCACGCCGAGATTGGGACCGCGGAGGGTATTGACGCCTTCGGCGACAATGCGCAGCGCGTCGATGTCGAGGCCCGAGTCGGTCTCGTCCATGAGGGCGAACTTCGGCTTGAGCATGGCCATCTGGAGGATCTCGCAGCGCTTCTTTTCACCGCCGGAGAAGCCGTCGTTCACCGCGCGGGACGTGAATTTGCGGTCGATCTTCAGCAGGTCCATCTCGGCGTAGAGCTGCTTGTAGTACGAGGCGGCATCGAGCTCCTCGCCTTCGCCCAGGCGGGCCTGAAGCGCGGCGCGGATGAAATTGGCGATGGAGACGCCCGGAATCTCGCTCGGATATTGGAACGCGAGGAACAGGCCGGCGCGGGCGCGCTCGTCGGGCTCCTTCACAAGGACCGACTGCCCGTCGAGCAGCACGTCACCCGAGGTCACCTGGTAATCCGGGTGGCCGGCGATCACCTTGGCGAGGGTCGACTTGCCGGTGCCGTTCGGTCCCATGATGGCGTGAACCTCGCCCTGACCAATGGTGAGGGACAGGCCCTTGACGATCGGCTTGTCGCCGATGTTGACGTGGAGGTCTTTGATTTCGATGACGGACATGGTGTTGAATGGAAATGGGTTGGGAGATCAGGCGCCGGCGGCTGTCTGGGCCGGCGAGTGCCTGGGAAGGTGGAAGTTGAGTTCGATGACGGCGTCGCGCTGACTCTCGGGCAGCAGCGCCCGCAGCTGGTCGATCAGTGCGGCGGGCAGATTCACGTCGGAGACCTGTCCCGTCGCCTCGTCGTGGAGGTGGGCGTGTTCGTGGAGGTTCGGGCAGTAGCGCGAAGGAC
Source organism: bacterium (assembly GCA_021780625.1). The sequence goes on from JAJXYI010000103.1 coordinate 1,494, forward strand.
CCCGCTCAAGGTTCACCTGCTTGACCAAACCCGAGGACACCAGGGCCTCCAGGCAGTTGTACACCGTCGCGAGCGAGATGCCCGGAAGCTCGGTCTTCACTCGCGTAAAAAGTTCGTCGGCAGTCGGATGGGTTCGTTCAGAAAGCAGGAATCGATACACGACCTCCCGTTGCGGCGTGCTTCTGAGACCGCTGCGCACCAGTCGTGCTGAGATTGATTCTTGATCGATGGATACCATGACTGAGGACATACGCACCAAATTGGAATGGGTCTAAGTTTCAAGTGAGATTTGGAATTATTCCAAAAGATTATGCAGCCCAAGCGTTCAGAAAGGATGTTTTTGGCTGGGGCGGGATCGGGGACCCGGGACGCCCGCCCGGCGAGCCCAATGGTATCCGATTAGTGGTGACGCGGTCCCGCGAGTCCGCGCCGACGGAGCGGGCTCAGCACTTTTACTGACCCTCGCTACGCGACGCCTGCAAGTCCCGGAGTGAGCGGGTGTCGGGCGGCGCCTGCAGGATCTGGAAATTGCCTCCGAAGAGCACGGTGGGCTTGCAGACAAGGATCGGATGTTCACCCTAGGCCGGTCATGATATTGGTCGTGGAAGACAAAGAGGGGGTTCGCCTGATCATCAAGGCTGTGCTGGAGCGCAGTGGTTACCAGACGCTGATGGCGAACAACGGTGAGGAGGCCGTCGCTCTTTGGAACCAGCGCAAGGCGCAGATCGACCTGCTGTTTACGGATGTGGTGATGCCGGGCGGCGTCACGGGCAAAGATCTTGCCGACAAGCTTCGCATTGAGCGGCCCAGCCTGAAGGTGGTGTTCTGCAGCGGATTCGGCGCCGACATCATCGGGCCGGAAATCGTGAGCGCTCCGGGTAATTACTTTCTGGCCAAGCCCTTCGATATTGACCGCCTGAAGCAGGTGGTCGGTGAGGCGCTCGCGAGCACCTGATCGGCCGGAGCGGGGAGCCGCGCGACTGCGGGCCCAAAAACACGAATCGCCGCCCCCGG
>JAJXYI010000437.1 GCA_021780625.1 bacterium
TAGTATTTTTTCCAGCACACGCTGGCGTCGCGCCGCGAGACCTCGATGAATGGGACGAAGCCGTTGGCGTTGAGGTAGTCGATCTTCCGGTCGATGGCGTCGAAGTAGGCGGGATTGATGCGGTTGACGTCGGGGAAGACGTTCTCGTAGCCGGGGATGCGGCCCGGGAAGAGGAAGGGCTTGCCGCCCTCGTTATCCATGTTCTTCGCGCTGCCGGTGCCGAACTCGAGCCACGCGAAGCGGATGGGGGTCTTGGCGGCGTCGTTCATGACGAGGTGGTAGGGCAAACCGTCGGTGTTCCAGTTGGGGTAGGCGGCGATCATGTTGACCCAGTTGTAGCCCTGGGCCTTGCGGGAGCGGACGTAGTCCTTGAAGCCGGCGGTGGGGCCGATGGGGCGTTCGGTGTTATCGTCGTACCAGCGAAAGCGGTTTGTGCCGAGGGAGTACCAGGTATCGCCGATCGCGAAGAAAGGTGTGCCGTCGGCGTAGTCGAGGGCGTGGTGGTTGGGGGAGGGCCGGATCATGCCGCGGCGGTTGGGATTGGCCTCCAGCTCGGCGTTGGTCCAGGGGGTGGCGGTGAAGGAACCCGATTTGCCGTCGAGCCCCGGGTCGGCGGGCGAGGAGCCGCTGGTCCAGGTCCATTGGCCCGGGGCGGTGGCCATCATGCGGACGCGGAAGGTGCCACCGCCATCCCAGAAACCGTAACAGCGTTTGGAGAAGCCGGGGCCCTTGAGGTCGACCCAGACGGTGACCTCGGTGTAGGGGTTCGTGTAGGCGTGGGAGGCTGTGAAGCTCAGCTGCTGTTTTTGCCACACGTGGGTGGAGACTGCCGCGCAGAGGACCTGTGCGGTTACGATCAGGCCGATGAGGAAACGGCAGAGATATTTCATGGGGGAGGGGTTGCGCCGCGCTGAGCGCGACGGAGCCGCAAGGCTAGCGCGTGGCTGTGGTTGCCCTAAAGGTGGAAGCCCCTCGGACATTAGGGCTCGCGCTGCTAAATGCGAGGAGGGCCCCTTTCCGCGCGGCGGGTCACTTTGGCTCGGGAGCCTGGAAGAAGCCGTCGACGACCGCGTTGAACTCGTCGGGGACCTCTTGGAGCGCGGCGTGTCCGGCGCCAGGGAATACGTGGAGGATGGCGTGGGGCAGACCGGCGGCGATGGCGCGGGTGTGCGCCGCGGGGATGAGGTCGTGGCCGCCCGCCATCACGAGCGTCGGTGCGGTGATCTTCTTCAAATCGGCCGCGGTGATGTGCGGCTGGGTGATCATCAGCTGGAGGTACTGGCAAATCCTCGCCCAGGGCTGGGAGCGATCGCCGGCGGCGAGCTTGGATTGGGCGTTGAGCAGGTCCGCCTTCATGGAGGGCACGTCGCCGGGGGCGAGCGCTTCGGGGGAAAGGTTTGCGCCGGAGATGGCCAGGCGGCGGACGACGGCCGGGTGGCGGAGGGCCACGAGCAGAGCCACGATCCCGCCATCGCTCCAGCCGATGAAATCCGCGGGACCGGTGTGCAACTGCGCGAGGAGCGCGGCGACGTCGTCGGCCATCTGGGTGTAGGTCAGCCGTCCGGGGCCCATTTCGCTTTTGCCGTGACCGCGGCTGTCGATGGCGATGACGCGCCGGTGTGAGCGGAAGAAATCGATCTGATAGCGCATCGACGCGATGCTTCCTCCGTTGCCGTGCAGCACGACGAGCGGGGCGCCCGAGCCGTACACCTCATAATAGAGGCGGATGCCATCGACGTTGGAGTAGTGACCGGCCGCGGGGTTGTTGCCGTAAGGCGTGGTGGGCTCGGCGGCCGTGAGCAGGGCGCAGGACACACCGAAGAGGACGGTGAGGAGAAGGTGACGAAACATGGGATTGGAATGAGCGATGCGGAGAAGACGTGACGGGATCAAGAGGAGGACCTGGGCCTGGAGGAGGCAGACAGCGTTGCGGCGAGATTGCCGAGGGTTGCCGCGTGCGGATGGCGCGAGCGCCATGCGACGTCCATTGGAAATACAACGGGCTGGCCTTTCAGTTCCGAGAAGACGACGCCTGCGTGGGGAAGCTTCTTCGACATCGGAAGGACGAACGCCGCAGTCCCGCTGTCCGCGATCTCGAGAAACACGGACGCCATGCTGTTCACAGGTGAAGCCCAGCGAGGCGAGAGGTGCGCTCGGCGGGCGGCGTCGGCGATGATCGCATGACGGCCGGGAAAATCATGTTCGTCCCATGACAGCCATGGTGTCCCGGCCAAATCGGCCAGCGACAGCCGCCGACGCTTTGCCAGAGGATTTGAGGCCGCGAGCGCGACCACAGCGGGCAATGCTGCGACGCGCCGGACTTCGAGCCCCTGCGCTGGGTTGGAGTCGAAGGGTCCGAGGAGGGCGAAGTCCACCTGTCCGCCGGCCACCGCGGTCGCGAGTTCACGGGGAGTGAGTTCCACGGGCGCGAGCCTAAATCCGGGATGCGCTTTCGCGAACCGGGCGAGGGCGGGCGAGAAATAGTCCAACCAGAGCGAACCGTAG
>JAJXYI010000336.1 GCA_021780625.1 bacterium
GGCTTCACGGCCCGGCCCCAGGACGTGACCTCGATCCTCGGAATGACCATTCACATCCCGCAGGCACTGTTCCTGTTCATCCTCACGATGCTGATGCTCTTTTTGCCCAAGCTCGTGGGTCTGATCGCCACGCTAGGCGACTCAACCGAGGCGGAGAAATTCGGCGGTCGCACGCGGCTCGCGCTCAGCGCGCTGCTCGAGACCGTCACCTCCGCCTTCCTCGCGCCGATCAACATGGTCTTCAACTCGAAGTTCGTGCTGTTCACGCTCCTCGGCCAGGGCGTGTCGTGGGTCACCCAGCAGCGCAACGCCTCGGAGGACGGCACGGACTGGCGCGAGGCGATCCTCACGCACGGTCCGATGACCCTCTTCGGACTGGTCTGGGGCGCATCGACCTTCATCCTGGCCCGGGACTTCTTCTGGTGGCTGACCCCGGTGCTCGCGGGCCTCGTGCTGTCCATCCCGATCTCGATCCTCCTCAGCAAGTCCGGCTTCGGCCAGAGCGCGCGGCGTATCGGGTTGTTCCTTACGCCCGAGGAGACCCAGCCCTGCCACGAGCTGCGGCGGCTCGAGCAAAATCTCGCCGCCTGCTACAAGCACCTCCAGCCGATCGAGCCGCTTCGCGACGACTACGGCCTGCTCCAGGCCGTGCTCGATCCCTACATCAACGCGATGCACGTGGCGCTTCTGCGGCGGAGGAACCCCAGCGAGGAGGCCCGCGAGTGGTTTCTCCAGCTGCGCGAGAAGCTTCTGCGCGAGGGACCCAACCATCTCACGCGAAAGGAAAAGATGGCGCTCCTGCTCGACGCTGAGTCGATGATCTGGCTCCACGAGGAGCTCTGGCGCCTGCCCGGCGAGTCGCTCGCCGAATGGTGGCGCCTGGCGATGCGCCAGTACAACGTCCTCACGGCGACGCCCGTGACCGCGCTGTACCGCTGAATCCAGTGGAAGCGACGGACGGACGAGGCCGGGGAGCGGCCCCGACCGCCCGAGGCAAGCTCCCTCAGTTTCTGACTCTGTGCTCCCTGTGTCTCTGTGGTTCACTTGTGGTTTATTGGGTAGATGGGCTGAGTTCCGCCTGCCGGAGCTCGCTTCGAGCCCTTGGCCGCCTTCCGTTCGATCCGTCCGGCGTCGGACCGAATTGCCGCGCGGATTGCGCTCAGAATTCGTGACAAACCGCCCGGGGACGGCTTGGCTCGGGGCCATGTCCCCCGTCCTCTGGATCGTCGCCGCCCTGCTGGCTGCCCGGCTCGCCGGTGAACTCCTGCTCGCCCTGCTCAACCGCCGCGAACTCGACCGGCACGCCGACGCCCCCCCGCCCGCCGTCGCGGCCATCGTCGATCCCGCCACCTATCCGCAGTCGGTGGCCTACACACGGGCGCGCCTCAGGTTCGGGATGACGACGGAGGTCTTCGACGCCGCGGTGCTCGCGCTCGTCGTATTCAGCGGCCTCCTGCCGTGGCTGCACGCCCTGGTCCTCCGCCACGCCCCGGGCACGGCCTGGCCGGGCGCGCTGTTCATCGTGGTCGCCGGCACCCTGCTCACGCTCCCCGGCCTCCCCTTCGACTGGTACGAGCACTTCCGGCTGGAGTCGCGCTTCGGCTTCAACAAGAGCACCGTGGGACTGTGGCTGGGCGACAAGCTGAAGGGCTTCCTGCTGATGCTCGCGCTCGGGCTGCCCCTGCTGTGGCTGCTGCTGTCGCTCGTGCGCTGGGTCGGCGGGAGCTGGTGGCTGTGGGGCTTCGCGGTCCTGTTCGGCTTCCAGCTGGCGATGATGGTGCTGTATCCGAAACTGATCCTTCCGCTGTTCAACAAGCTCACGCCGCTGCCCGACGGCGACCTGAGGAGCCGGCTCATGGCCCTCGCGGACCGCACCGGTTTCCGCGCGCGGACGATCGAGGTGATCGACGGCTCGAAGCGCTCCGGGCACTCCAACGCGTACTTCACCGGTTTCGGACGGTTCAGGCGGATCGTACTCTTCGACACCCTGCTCCAGCAGCTGCAGCCCGAGGAGCTGGAGGCCGTGCTCGCGCACGAGATCGGGCACTACCGCTGCGGGCACATCCCCAAGATGCTGGCCGCCGCCGCCGCGATGCAGTTTGCCGCCTTCGCCGCAATCGCCTGGCTGGCGGGCGCGCCCTGGTTCAATCCCGCCTTCGGCTTCGCCTCAGGCGACCTCGCCCCGGCCTTCCTCCTCGTCGGCCTGCTCGGCGGCCTCGCCACCTACTGGCTCACACCGCTGGGCAACTATTTGTCGCGCAAACACGAATACGAGGCCGACGCCTTTGCCCGCGAGGCGATGGGCTCAGCAGCCCCGCTCGTGGGCGCCCTGCGCCGGCTGGCCCAGCGCAATCTCAGCAATCTCACGCCCCATCCGCTCTACAGCGGCTTCCACTATTCGCACCCCACGATCGTGGAGCGGGAGCGGGCGCTCGGAAATCCCTGACGTCGTAGCATCTTTTTTACGCGTCCCGGGGTTGTCGAAGCCCCGGTTTCAACGCAAG
>JAJXYI010000105.1 GCA_021780625.1 bacterium
CCAGATGCTGCGGCTCGGCGAAGTGGACTTCGCGATCTGCGGCGGTGTGAGCGAGAGCACCCAGACTTTTGGCATTTTCGCGGGCTTCAAGTCGCAGAATGCGCTTGGAAGCCATCCGACCGACATCAATCGCAGCTCGCGCCCGTTCGACGTGTCGCGCAATGGCATCGTGATCTCCGAGGGCGGCTGCCTTTACACCCTGGAGCGGCTCGAGGACGCGCTCGCGCGCGGGGCGAAGATCTACGCGGAGATTTCCGGCTACTGCATCAACAGCGACGCCACGGACTACGTGCTCCCGAATCCGACCCGGCAGACCGAGTGTGTGCGTGCGGCCATCGCCCGGGCTGGAATGGCCCCGAAGGACATCCATATCGTGAACTCGCACGCGACGGCGACCCCGATGGGCGACGTTCAGGAATGCGAAGCCCTGCGTGCGGTGTTTGGCGAGGGCTGCCCCGACACCTACATCAACAACACCAAGAGCTACATCGGACACTGCATGGGTGCGGCGGGGGCCCTGGAACTGGCCGGCAACCTGCCTTCGTTCGGGGACCTCACGGTCCATCCGACGATCAATGTCGAGGAGCTGGACCCCAAGTGTGCGATCCCGAATCTGGTGATCAACACGCCGCGCACGGTGGCGAAGGTTGACACGATCCTTAACAACTCCTTTGGAATGTTGGGAATCAACTCGACTCTGATCGTCAAACGATACCTCGCCTAATCCACCGACTGCCGTAAGACCTATGACCAAAGACGAATGCAAAAAGCTCGTCCTCGACATCATCGCGGACATTGCCCCCGATGAAGATTTGTCGAACGTAAAGCCCGACGTTCGCCTGCGCGACCAGCTCCAGCTCGATAGCATGGACTTCCTCGACATCGTCATGGAGTTGCGCAAGCGCTACGGCATCGAGGTGCCGGAGGCCGACTACATGCAGCTGGCCTCGCTCGACAGTTGTGCCGAGTACCTGACGCCGAAGTTCGCCGCGATCGGCAAATGAACCGCGCGCGGCCCTGCGCCGCGTGCATCCACCTAGAGGGCTTTCCGGCACACGGGAGGCCCTTGTTTTTTTCCGAAGCTCCGATGCCTGTGACCGTCCAGTCCGCCCCGATATTCCCGAGCATGTCCGGTCTCGGCCGGTTCCGACCATGAGCACCGAAGGACAGCCCTGGGACGTGGTCATCGTGGGCGCGGGGCTTTCGGGCCTGGCGGCCGGCATTCGCTGCGCCCAATTTTTCAAGCGCGTCGTGATCGTCGAGGCGCACAGCAAACTCGGCGGACTCAACTCGTACTACCACAAGCTCGACCGCCGGCATCTTTTCAGCAACGGCCTGCACACGGTGACGAATTTTCGTTCCACGAGCCGCCGCTGGGGCCGCGACCTGGTGATGCGCAACCTGGGACTCGACTGGGAGTCGCTGGAGATCCGCCCTCCGAAGTATCCGTCGCGTATCTCGCTGCCAGGGGTTTCGCTCGTGTTCGATAACGATCCGCGCGTGCTCGAGGAATCGATTGCCGCCCGGTTCCCCTCGGAGGTCGACGGTTACCGGCGCCTTTGTGCGGCGGTCGAGCGCGAGAGTGTTGCGATGCAGGCCAGCCATGTGGACTGCTTTGATTTCCTGCGTTCGTTCATCGGTTCGCCCGAACTGGTGGCGGCGCTGGCCCTGCCCGTGCTGTGTTACGGTGCGTATCAGGAGGGCACCATCGACTCGCGCCTGTTCGCGATCCTGTTTCGCTCGCTGCTCATCGAGGGCTGTGGGAGTCCGATCGACATCAAGGCGCTGCTCGATCGCCTCCAGGCGCGGTTCAAGGCGTTGGGCGGGGAGTTGATCACGCGCTCGCCCGTGGCGTCTTTCACAGTGGATTCCGGCCGCGTGCGTGCGGCGGTGCTCGCGGACGGACGCATCGTCGAGGGGACGCGGTTCCTTTCGTCGGCCGGCCTGTGTGAGACCGGCCGCCTCTGCGGGACGGAGTGGGGGAAGCCGGGGACGATCTCGGTATTCCAGTGGATCGGCGCATACGACCGCCCGCTCGACCAGCTGGGAATCCGGGACACGCTCCATTTTGCCGCGAGTCGCGTCGACTACACCTGGCGCATCCCGGGCGACCGGGTGTTCAGCGACCTCATCACGTATTCGGCGAACGACAACTACGCGTATCCGCAGCCTGGACACGCGCATTTCAAGGTCTCGTGTTTCTCGCATGCGAGCGAGTGGAGCCTGGCCGATCGCGCCGCCTATGAGGCCCAGAAACGGCGTTATGCGGACGAACTGCTCAGGGTCACCCACGGATATTATCCGGCCCTTGCGGAAGCGAAGCCGCTGGTTGAAGACCTGTTCTCGCCCTTGACCGTCGAACGCTACACGCGCCATCCCGGTGGTACGATCTACGGAGGCGCGGTGAAGGCCTGGGACGGGCGCACGGCGATTCCGAATCTCTTCATCATCGGAAACGACCAGGGTGGCGTGGGCATCATGGGCGCGATGACCAGTGGTGT
>JAJXYI010000632.1 GCA_021780625.1 bacterium
GGCCTGCGGTTCAAGGGGGCCGCCGCGAAGCTGTTCTTCAACGAGCAGTACGACTTCGGCGAGGTGTTGCCCAGAATCGGCGCGCGAATTGCCGAGGCCCTGAAGCCCGAACTCGAGGTCCTGCCCGGGAGCTCCTCGGCGCTTGTATTTTGCGAAGGGCTGCCCGAGCGGCAGGCCTGGTTTGGGGGGCTTCTGGCGGAGAGCCTGGGACGCAAGCGACTCGAGGTCGATGCGAAGGCCCTTTTTGCAGGCGCGGGACTTGCCTGCGGGGTCGGGGTGCCCGCCCTCTCGGAAGTGTGGCTCGGCGCGCTCCAGACGGTGAGGAGCTCCGTGGCTCCTACCAGCATCCGGCTGGCCGAATGGCGGTCGATGGCGGCGTCCTCGTCGGCCCCTGACCAGGAGGCGAAGCCCGCAGCCGCTGCGCCGGCGCCGTCCAGCCCCGCACCCGTATCCAAATCTCCGGCACCCGCGGTCGTCGCCCCCGTTCGCACGGTCGCGTCCGTCCAGGCCCCAGCCGCCCGGCCCGCGCCCCAGGAGGTCGCGACGAAGCCCTCGCCGATGACCGTGATTGCAGGGAAACCTTATGTGCCGGGCTCCAAGGCGGCTGCAGCGGCCGTCGCCGAACCTGTGCGCGCCGCGGCGCCGTCCGCCGTCGCGATTGCTGAGAAACCCGTCCCCGCGCCAAAGCCCGCTGCAAAGGTTCCGGCGCTGGTCATCGCACCGGCGCCGTCGCTTCCCAAGGCCGAGCCCGAACCTGCGCGGATCCCGCAGCCGAAGAGTGAACCTCCCAAGCCGCCCAAACCGCCCGAAGCTCGGGGTTCTTCGGTCCTCGCCTATCCGTTGCCGGGCAGCAAGGCGTCGTCGGGCCGGGCTCCGAAGGAACCGCGGCAAAAGCCGCCATTTTGGAAGACTGGAGCCGGCATGGCGATCGCAGCAGTCGCCGTGGTCGCGACAGCGGTGATCCTCTGGCTCGTGACTCAGATGCAGTCGGAGAAGGCCGCGATCACCGCGGAAAAAGTGCGGGCTCAACAGGAAACCCAGGCCGTCATGGCCAAGGCGAAGGCGGCCGAGGCCAAGGCCCAGGCCGAAGCCGCAGCCCGTCGTCAGCTTGAAAGTGAAACCTCCGCCAAGCTGGCATCGCTCGATGCCGCCCGTCGCGCGGCCGAGGCCAAGGCCACCAGGGAGGCCGCCGCACGGCTGGCCAACGCGCGTGGCGGTTTAACCGTCGCAACCAACCCCGCAGGCGCCACCGTGAAGGTGGGGTCCATTCTCTCGCAGGCGTCGCCGGCCAGGTTCGACGATCTCAAGATCGGAACCTATCCGGTGGTCGTGTCGCTTCCCGGCTATGACGAGGTCCGCAAGGAGGTGAAGATCCAGGAGAATGCGACCACCGATTTGGGCGTGATCGCCCTCCATCGTCAGACGGGCTCGGTTGAGATCGTATCCACCCCGGTCGGCGCACACTTTGAGCTTCGGCGCGCCGACTCGGTGAAGCTGGGCGCCCAGCCCAGGCAGGGAGTCACCCCCGCGTCGCTGTCGGATCTGCCCACGGGCACCTATTCGATCGCGATCGATTACCGGGGCGTGGGCCGTCAGACGGGAACCGTCGCAATCGAGTCGGGTGGCGTCGCGAGGTCCAGCTGGGAGTTCGCGCTCGGCGGTATCGAGATCACAAGCACGCCGTCCGACGCCACCGTCTCCCAGGCCGGAAAGGTCCTTGGGCGCACTCCGCTCACTCTGGCCAACCTCCACGCGGGCACCCAGACCTACGATGTGAGCCGCGCCGGCTACACGACCTCGCAGGTGAACGCGCTGATCGTGAAGGGCGACACCAGGTCCTTGAACGTGGTGCTGGCCTTGTCGGATCGCATTTACCGGCTCAGCGAGCTGGATCACGAGCCCCAGGTGTTGCGCAGCGACAGCCTCAAGCTTCCGTCCTCGCTTTCCACTTCCACGGAATACCGCGCGGTGATCGCGATGACCGTCGGCCGCGACGGAGTCCCTCGCGACCTCGAAATCGTGCGGAGCAGCGACCCGGAGTTCGGCCGGATCTGCAAGGCGGCGGCGGCCGGCTGGCGCTTCAAGCCGGGCACGGTCAAGGGCCGGCCGGTGTCGACCCGCGTCGCGATCCCCTTCGTGACCAACCCCAGTTGAAGGCCCGGCCAAGGCGCGAGGAAGCGCCGCAATCCTGAACCCAGTGAACCTGCCATGATCTCTCGACTTCTGTTGGTCAAATACACCCAGGGAACCTTCACTGCGCGGTCTGCCTGCGTCAGCGAGACGGGCTTCTACTGGCGTTCGCTCTCCGGCATGGACGACGTGCACGCGTCGCTCCAGCGGGAAGAGTTCGACCTGCTCATCGCCGATTGTCGTGGCGTCACCAATACGGCTCTGTCGCTCGTGGAGAGCCTCTGCAACTGGCAGAAGGGGCTTCCGGCGTTCGTCATCTGCGACCGCTGGGAGCTTCAGGCGGTCATTCGCGCCATTCGACTGGGGGTTGCCGACGTCTTCTCGTGTCCGCTCGACGAGAAGGCGCTCATCGCCCAGGCGGCCAGGCATCTTGACAAGAAACATCGTGGACCGATGGGAAGCCTCGAGGCCATCCAGTGGGGCGAGCTGCTGGCGCTGCTCACAGGCGGTTCGGGGGGCGCTGCTTCGACGAACGGGGCCGACGTCGAGGCGTCCTCGTCTGGATCCTCGGCCCTTCGACTGCAGTGCGAGATGCTCCAGCGTGAATGCGAATACCTGAAGACGACCCTCGAGCAGGAGCGCAAATCGAAGCCCGCCAACGGCGTCGCGCCGCTCATCCTTGAGACAGACACGACCGGCACACGCGTGGTGAACGGGGCCGGCTACAAGGACGGCAGGCAGCCCGCCGTCAACGGGAAGGGCCGCGGCACGGACGAGGCAGGAAAGCCGGCCGCCCCCGAGGCCGGATTCGAGGCGCTACGAAAGCAACTTGCTGCGGCCAGGGAGGAGCTCGAAGCCGCGAAGGCTGCGGGCGACAAGGCGAGTCTGGAGCTGCATGAGCGCCTCGCCAAGGCTGAGGCCGACGCGGCACGGGCACGAAAAGACCAGGCAGAGCTGAGTGCGGGTCAGTCGGAGCTGGCCAACCAGCTCGAGAAGGCGGAGTCGGATCTTGTCGTGTTGCGACAGAAAGGGGCAAAGGCGGAATCCGATCTTCAGCTTTTTCGGAGCAGGGGTGCGAACGCGGAGGCCGAACTTGCGGCCGAGAAGAAACGGGGAGGTGAGGCCGACCAGCGCGCCAGGCAGGCCGAGGGCCTGGTTGCCGCGGCGAAGGAGGAAGCCCGGCGTGCCGCCGAGCGGCTCGCCGCGGAAACCGCCGAACTGGCGGCCGCCCGCGAGGCGCTCGCCAAGGCCCGCTCGGAGGCAGAGACCGCGCAACAGGCGAGAACCCGCCTCGAGACGACTGGAGCTGCGGAGACTGCTGCGGCCAAGGAATTGAAGGAGCGGCTCCTGAAGTCGGAATCGACCGCGGCGGATGCGGCGAAGGCGCAGCTCGCGCTGAAGGCGGAGCACGAGGCGCTCGTCGGGCAGCTTGAGAAGACGGAGTCGGACCTGGTCTTGCTGCGCCAGAAGGATTCCAGGCAGGAGGCTGAGCTTGCTGCCCTGAAAAAGCACATCGCCGGGCTGGAGGAGCGCGCACAGGCGGGGCAGAAGGCACTGCTTGCGGCTGAATCCGCTCGCGACGGGTTGGGCGGTCAGCTGGAAAACGCGGAATCGGAGCTTCTCGTCTTGAAACAGAAGAGCGCGAAGTCGGCGGCGGAACTGGAAGCTGCCCGCGAGGCGCTGGTGAAGTCTCGGGCGGAGGCCGAGGAAGCGCGGAAGGCAAAAGCACAGCTCGAGAATGCCGCGGGCGCTGAAGCCGCATCGACCAAGGAACTCAAGGAGCGCCTTGCGAGGTCGGAAACCGCCATGGCGCAGGCGCAAAAAGCGCAGCTCGCGCTGAAGGCGGAGCACGAGGCGCTCGTCGGGCAGCTTGAGAAAACGGAGTCGGACCTGGTGTTGCTGCGTCAGAAGGATTCCAGGCAGGAGGCCGAGCTTGTCGCCCTGAAAAAGCACATGGCCGGGCTGGAGGAGCGCGCACAGGCGGGGCAGAAAGCACTGCTTGCGGCTGAATCCGCTCGCGACGGGTTGGGCGGTCAGCTGGAAAACGCGGAATCGGAGCTTCTCGTCTTGAAACAGAAGAGCGCGAAGTCGGCTTCGGAGCTGGAGGCTGCCCGCGAAGCACTTGTGAAGTCTCGTGCCGAGACCGAGGAGGCGCGGACGGCAAAAGCCCAGCTCGAGAAGGCCGTGGGCGCGGAAGTCGCGTCGACCAAGGAACTCAAGGAGCGCCTTGCGAGGACGGAAGCCGCCACGGCGCAGGCGCAAAAGGCGCAGCTTGTACTGAAGGCGGAGCACGAGGCGCTGGAGGCCCAATTGGAAAAGGCCGAGTCGGAGCTGGCGGTAGTGAGGCAGAAGGGGACGAAGTCGGAGACGGAGCTGGCCGCGGAGAAAAAGCGCGGCGAGGAAGCCGCACAGCGGGCAAGGCAGGCGGAAACCCAGGTCGCATCGGCCCAGGAGGAAGTCAGGCGCATTGCGACACTTCTCGAAAAGGAAAGCGCCGATCTCGCCGCCGCCCGTGAGGCTTTGAACAAGGCCCGGCTCGCGTCCAAAAACGAACTCCAGGCGGTCACCGAACAGCTCGAGCATTCGGAGTCGGAGCTGCTCCTGCTTCGCCAGAAGAGCTCGAAAATCGAATCGGAACTCGCCGGGGAGAAAAAGCGATTTGCCGACTCGGTTCTACAGATCGCGACGGCCAAGAAGGCCCAGATGGAGGCGCAGGCTGAGTGCGAAGCCGTGGCCGCCCAGGTGGGTGAACTGGAGTCGGCGTTGCTGGTGTCGCGGCAGAAGGCCGACAAGGTGGCCGCGGAACTGGTGGCGGCGCAGAAGCGTGCCGTCGACGCCGAGACGAGCGCGCACGACGCAGCGGCGAAGGCAAAAGCGGCGCAGGAGGAAGTCCGGCGCACGGCAGAGGCGCGGGCCGCGCTTGAGCAGAAGGAAACCGAGGTCGCGCGGCGACAGCAGGAGCTGCGGGATTTCGAGGCGGAACTGCAGCAGATCGAATGCGACCAGCAGACTGCCGCCGCGAATCTTAAGAAGGAGCTCGCCCAGCTCAATAACGCCAAATCGGCGCTCGATGCCGAGAAGGCTGCGTTTGAGGGCGAGTCGACGGCGTTCGTATCCCGCGAGAAGGCGTTGGCGGAACGCGAGCGGCAGTTCGAACTCAAGCAGCAGCAGATTCGGCAGAAGATGCAGGCCCTGCTCGCAGGCGAATGAGCGGACGGCGCGTGGTGCGAGGGTTTCAGGCTCCCGGATCGCAGTGATGGCGTCCGGGAGCATCAGATTCCGAGGCACTCGGACACAGAAGCTGCGGATACTCCGCTGGGCATTCTCATTTGCCTGTCCCTAACGGGAGGCCCTAACGGGTGGCACGGCCCTGTTGGACGGGGGAAGGCCTCGGGGCAGATGCAGGCAACTGTCGGGAGGAAATTGGCCTGTCCCTAAAATCAGGAGCAATTTTTGGACTGGGCGGTTTCTACTGGATACGACGAAAAAGCCGCGGATCGGGAGATCCGCGGCTTGGTGGGATGACGGCGATGCGTCCAGGGGAATCAGCTCGTGAAATGGCGCTCCATTTCGCGCATCTCGGCGGTCTCGCGCTTCGATTGCCAGAGCGCCCAGCCGATGGCCGCCGCGCAGAGGATGGCGATAACGAGGCCGACGAGGCGGTACGAGGTGCCGGAGATGATGTTGTATTTGATCACGATGGCCAGGGTGAGCAGCGAGACCATGTTCATGACCTTGATGAGGGGGTTGATGGCCGGGCCGGCGGTGTCCTTGAGCGGGTCGCCGACGGTGTCTCCGGTGACGGCCGCCTTGTGAGCCTCGGAGCCCTTGCCGCCGTAGTTGCCGTCCTCGATGAACTTCTTGGCGTTGTCCCAGGCGCCGCCCGCGTTGGCCATGAACACGGCGAGTAGCTGTCCGGTAAGGATCATGCCCGCGAGGAAGCCACCGAGAGCCTGAGTGCCGAGGAGGAAACCGACCGCGATCGGGGTGAGGATCGCGAGGAAGCCCGGGCCGATGAGCTCCTTCTGCGCGGTGTTTGTGCAGATGTCGACCACGCGTCCGTAGTTGGGCTTTTTCTTGCCCGACCAGATGTCGGCGTCGCGGAACTGGTCGCGACATTCCTTCACGATAAGGAAGGCCGCGCGGCCGACCGCGCGGATGAGCATCGAGCTGAACAGGAAGGGCACGGCGCCCCCGAGCAGGAAGCCGATGAATACCATCGGGTGGGCGACCGTGAGTTTGCCCGCCTCGGTGAGATACTGGCTCGTGGTCATCTGATTGATCTTGTCCTCGCTGCCGACGGCGATGACTGCGATGAACGAGGCGAACAACGAGACGGCGGCGATGACGGCGGAGCCGATCGCGATGCCCTTGGTCTCGGCCTTGGTCGTGTTGCCGACCGCATCGAGGTCCGCGAGGATCTGGCGGGCGCGCTTGTAGGAGCCCTTTTCCTCGGCCTCCATGGCCTGCGCATCGTACCCCATTTCGCCGATGCCGTTGGCGTTGTCGGCGACCGGGCCGAACACATCCATGGAGATCGTATTGCCCGTCAGGGTGAGCATGCCGATGCCGGTCATGGCGACTCCGTAGGCGACGAACAGCGGGGGCGTGCCGGCGTAGCAGAGGAAGGACAGGAGGATGGCGGCGGCGATCACGACCACCGTGGCGACCGTGCTCTCATAACCGACCGCGAATCCCTGGATGATATTGGTCGCGTGGCCGGTCTGGCAGGCCTTCGCGAGCGATTTCACCGGGGCATGGGTGGTGTGCGTGAAGTACGAGGTGACCTTGTTCAACGTGATCGCGAGGATGACGCCGATCAGGCAGGTGAGCACGGGGCGCATGTCGGCGTGGGCGATGCCGAAGTTGGCCCAGAACGGCAGTGCGGACGGATTGCCGCCGGGGAAGCCGGCCTTCGCCATCGGATTGAGCGCCAGGTAGGCGTCGTCGAAGCGAAGGTATCCCATGCCGAGTGCGAAGAATCCGACCACCGAGATGGCTGAGCCGATCCAGAAGCCCCGGTGCACGCTCTTCAGCGCGGTGTCCGAGTTATCGTTGGGGCCGGCCTTGACCGTGTAGGTCGAGATGATGGAGCCGAGTACGCCGATGCCGCGAACCAGCAGCGGGAAGATGACGCCCTTGTGGCCGAAGGAGGCGAGGCCGAGGATCATCGCGGCGACGATGGTCACCTCGTAGCTCTCGAAGATGTCGGCGGCCATGCCGGCGCAGTCGCCCACGTTGTCGCCGACGTTGTCGGCGATGGTCGCGGCGTTGCGGGGGTCGTCCTCGGGGATGTTCTTTTCGATCTTGCCGACGAGGTCGGCGCCGACGTCGGCAGCCTTGGTGTAGATGCCGCCGCCCACGCGCATGAACAGGGCGAGCAGGGTGCCGCCGAAGCCGAAGCCGAGGAGGGCCTCGTAGGCGCGTTCACCGTACACCAGGAAGATCAGCGTGCCGCCGAGCAGGCCGAGGCCGTCAGTGAGCATGCCGGTGATGGTGCCGGTGCGGTAGCCGAGCTGCATGGCCTCGCCGTAGGATTTGCGTGCCGCGGCGGCGACGCGCAGGTTGCCGGTGGTGGCGAGGCGCATGCCCACGAAGCCGACGCACCAGCTGAACAGGGAACCCACGAGGAAGGCGCCGGCGCGCCCGAGTTTGAACGCGAGCAGCGGGCTTTGGGTGGTGAAGAACAGGATCACCGTGATGATGGCGATCAGCAGACCGATCTTGCGGAACTGGGCGGAGAGGTAGGCGTCGGCGCCTTCGCGCACCGCGGCGGCGATGTCCTGCATGCGCTGCGTGCCCTTGTCGGCATTGGTGACCTGTTTCACGAGCATCAGCGCGTACACCAGGCCTGCGATGGCGATCGCGAGCACCACGAACAGGGCGATCACCTCGAGCCGCGAGTATCTCGGGTCGGTGAACAGGCTGAAGCAATGGAAGGTGGACTCGGACGCGTGCTCCGCGGCCTTACCCCCCGGCTCGGCGCCGAAGAGCGGTCCGGCCACGAGGGCGGCCAGGAAGCCGACGGCCGCGACGGCCAGGAATCCGGTTTTGGTGCGAGGTTTTCTCGCCCAGGAGAGGAAGGACTGGATCATGGGAGGAGGAATGCGAATGGAGAGGAATGGGGCGCCGGGTTCAGGCGGTCTGGGCGGAGCGCCACCAGTCGTGGTGAGTGCTCTCGAGTTCGGAGAGCGACGGCATCGGGTAGTACTTCAGCTCGCGTCCGGCGCCCGCATAAAAGCCACCCTGGATCGTGCGGTAGAGCAGGGCGTCGCTCACATTGCGGACCGCGACCTTCGTCGGTTTTCCGGGCTTGGCCTGGAGTTCGCGCAGGCAATCGCGCAGGTGCGCGAGGTCCGAGTAGGGGAGGTTGCCGGTGTCGGTGGTGTCCAGGTCCGTGGCGAGCGCCCCGAGGGCGAGTTCGGCGAACGCGATCGCGGGCACGCTCACGGGCTGCGTGGGATCGGTGAGGATCGCGCAGAATTCGGAGGGGTCGAGGGTCGACACGACACGCGGGCAGACCGGGCAGAATTCCTGGTAGAGGTGGAAACAGCGGTCGACGACCCGCGGGGCGACGGTCGGCGAAAGGGCGAGCACGCGGCCGTCGTGGGTGGCGAGGTAGAGCTTGCCGAGTGCGGCGACTGGGATGCGCTCGAGCGCGCGATAGATCGTGAGGTAGGTCGACTTGCGAGGCGTGCCGTCGCGGTGGGGTACGCATCGCGTCGCTATATCCCGCGTGGGCAGGGCGTCGCCGACGGCGTCCATGTCCAACTCGAAGTAGACGGCCTGGCCGCTGGAGTGCTGGCGCGTGCCTACTGCGAGGTAGGTGCCGAAGGCCTCGGGGGGCAGATGCGAGGCGATCAGGGCCTCGGGGTTCAACTGGAGGTACAGGTGGGTGCTCATGTTGAGGGGAAAGCAAGAGGCCGGCGCCACGAGGGCGGCCGGCCGTGATGGTGGTCGAGGGGGGTGATGAGGGATCCCTCGTTGTCCGAAGCGCGCCGACAAGCCGTGGCATGCCGCAGCGTGGGCAGCGGCGCTCCGAAGCAGGGGTAAAAACGGGGGAACGCTTTCATGTGACCGACGACCAGCAAATACCGGGACCTATCACGCTTACCATGGAGCGGGGGAGAGGCGCTCCGCACGGCTTGGCAAAGCCTGCGCAATTTCAGGAGGCCTTATGCGCGGCGGTCCGGCAATTAGTCCGGGCTGTGCTCGGGGGCGGCGGGTTGTGTGCGGCAAATGACGGCCCGCCAGGGGGTAGTGCGGCCTTCCTGGAATGGGACTGCGCCCGCCCGGGAAAGCGGTTCCGGGCGGGCTCAGGCGGTGGCGGGGCTTAGTCTTCGGGAGGGGCGAAGCCGCGGCGCATCACGTTTTCCGCGGTGACCTTCGGGAACAGGAAGTTCTCGAGGTAACCCGTGCCGCCGGCCTTGGTGCCACCGCCGCTCATCTTGTATCCGCCGAATGGATGCCGTTCCACGACGGCCCCGGTGATGCCGCGGTTGAGGTAGAGGTTGCCCACCTGGAACTCGGCGCGCGCCCGCTCGAGGGTCGAGGGGCTGCGGGAGAACACGCCGCCGGTCAGCGCGTAATCGGCGTCGTTTGCGAACGCAAAGGCCTCGTCGAGAGTCTGTGCGCGCAGCACCGCGAGCACGGGGCCGAAGATCTCCTCTCGGGCGATCACGTGATCGGGCCTCACGCCCGTGAACACGGTGGGCGGGACGTAGTAGCCGCCCGATGCCGCGAGCTCAGCGGGGAGGGTGGACTGGAAGGCGAGCGTCGACTGGCGCCGGCCGTGCTCGATGTAGCCGAGGATCTTTGCGCGGGCGGCCTCGTCGATGACGGGGCCGACGAACGTGGACGGGTGCGCGGGGTCGCCCACGGGAAGGCTCGCGCAGGCGGCGTTGAACCGTTCCATGAACCGGTCGTGCACGCCGTCGAGCAGGATCAGGCGCGAGAGTGCGGAGCATTTCTGGCCGCTGTAGCCGAACGCGCTGGCGAGCGCGGCGGGGATGGCCTCGTCGAGGTCCGCGTCGGTGTCGACGATCAGCG
>JAJXYI010000529.1 GCA_021780625.1 bacterium
CTGGGCGGGCGGGTCATCAACAAATTCATCGGCATCGACTATGCGCGGGCGGGGAAGACGTACCTGTATTTCCGGCTCTTCGACGCGGCTGTGGATTTTGCGTATTCGGTCGGGGCGCGCGAGCTGCAGAGCGGACAGACGGGGTATCGGGCCAAATTCGACCTAGGACACCGGCTGGTTCCCTTGCACAACGTGGTGCGGCACCGGAATCCGCTTGTGCACGCCCTGTTTCGCGTCATCGGCACGCGCGTGACCGTGGGTTCGCTCGACCCGGATCTGGATACACATTTCAAGGCTAAGGAGAAGAAGGGCGGAGCGGGGAGCGAAAAGCGGGATTGAGGTCCGCGCGGCGAAAGCCACCGCGTGAGAGGAATGTGCCACACCCCGGTAGGGCGGATTATCCCTAATTCGCCGGGTATGGGCACGGAGGCGGGACGTCGAGCCGTCCCGTCCGAAAGCGGAGCCGAGGCTCCGCACTCCCCATATCGATCAGCGATTCAGAGAGGTCGGAAGTCGCCCAGTTTTATAGGGAGTGCGGACTCTTGAGTCCGCTTTGTCTCCAGCCGCTCTCGGCGGCGCCACTCCTCCGCTACCGCGGACATTCGCTCGCCTCTCCGTTCCTTTCGTTTCCTTCGGTTCAATCCGTTTCGTTCGGCTCCACGCGTCGGAACTGTTCCCGGTACAACTTTGCGTAGAGGCCGTTTGCGGCGGCGAGTTCGGCGTGGGTGCCGCGCTCGACGATGACGCCGCGATCGACAACCAGCACCTGGTCGGCCTTCAGAACCGTCGAAAGCCGGTGCGCGATCGCGAGCGTGGTGCGTCCCTTCATCAGCGATTCGAGTGCGGTCTGGATGAGCCGCTCGGCGCGGCTGTCGAGGGCACTGGTCGCCTCGTCGAGGATGAGGATTTTCGGGTCCTTCAGGATGACGCGCGCGATCGCCAGGCGCTGTTTCTCGCCGCCCGAGAGCCTGAACCCACGCTCGCCGACCACGGTGTCGTAGCCGTCGGAGAGTTCCATGATCCGATCGTGAATCGCCGCCATGCGCGCCGCCGCGTGCATCTGCTCCTCCGTGGCATCCGGTTTCGCGTACAGGAGGTTCTCCCGCACGGAGGCGTGCATGAGGAACGGCTCCTGCGTCACGATGCCCACGCACTCGCGCAGCGAGGCGCGGGCGATGTCGCGCACGTCGTGGTCGCCGATCAGCACGGCGCCCTGGTTGACGTCGTAGAACCGCGCGGCGAGGTAGGCGATGGTGGTCTTGCCCGCGCCGCTGGGCCCCACGAGGGCGATGAGCTGCCCGGGACGCGCCTCGAATGAGATGTCGTTGAGCGTGTGCGGAACGGCGGCGGCGGGAGCGCGGGGCCCGCCAGGTCCGCGGGCCGCCTCGTAGCGGAAAAAGACGTTGCGGAAGGACAGGCGCCCCGATGTCTCCGAATTCGGGATACTGCGTGCACCGGGCCGGTCCTGCGGCTCGGTCGGCAGGTCGAGGTATTCGAACACCCGCTCGAACAGCGCAAGCGCACCCTGGATCTCGACATGAGTGCCCAGCAGCTGCGTCACCGGGAAAAACAGCCGCGCCTGCAGCGCCACGAACGCGATCACCGTTCCGATCGTCAGCGGCGGCCCGAAAAACGCCCCTCCGCGGATCATCTGCCAGCCCGCCACCTCGTAGATCAGCGCCGGCGTGATCGACATGAACACGCCCACGAACATGAACAGCCAGCGCCCCACCATCTGCTGGCTGACCTCCAGCTCGGACAGCCGGTCGTTCTCCACCGAGAACCGGTCCAGCGCCGCCGCCTCCCCGCCAAAGCCCTTCGTCAAAAGCACGCCGCTGATCGACAGCGACTCGTTCGTGATCGCGTTGAAGGTCGCAATGCTCTTCTGCCGCTCCCGCGTGATGCGCCGCCGGATCGCCCCGGCCCGCAGGGTCAGCCAGACGAAGAACGGGACGGTAACCAGCGAGATGAGCGTGAGCACCGGGCTGATCACCACCATCGCGATGATGGCTCCGACCGACAGGGCGAGGTTCGAGACGACGCCCGTGGCGGTGTTCGCGAGCATGCCCTGCACACCGCCCACGTCGTTGGCGATGCGCGACTGGATCTCGCCGGTGCGCGTCGACGTGAAAAAGCCCAGAGGCAGTCGCTGGAGGTGGGCAAACAGGCGCACACGCAGGTCGCGCACCACGTTCTGGCCGATCCGGTTGGTCCAGTAGGTCTGGAGGATTCCAATGCCGCCGGAAAGCACCGGCACCAGCATCATGATCACACCGTAGACGACCAGCAGGTGCAGGTTGCCCTTCGCGATTGCGTCGTCAAAGACGTGCTTGGTCAGGATCGGATTCACGAGTCCGAGTCCGGCTGTCACGAAGATCGCCACCAGGACCACGGCCACGCGCCAGCGATAGGGAGCGAAGGCGGATACGATGCGGCCCCAGGCCTTGGCCTTGTCCTTGGCGGGAGAGGTTTCCAGCGACAAAAAACCGCCCCCTCCCCTGGGAAAGCCCCGGCTCATGACGCCCCCCGATCCGCCGCGGCGTCGGTGTTGGCGTGGATACGCTCGAGGAGCCGGACCAGCTGCTCCTGTTCGTCGTCGCTCACACCCTTGAGCGCGCGCTCCCGCCAGCGTCCGAAGGAGCGCCTGACCGCCGGCACGAGGTCGTTCCCGGCCTTCGTGAGCACGAGTTGGGTCGCACGGCGGTCCTCGGCGCTGGCCTCGCGCGCGAGAAGACCCTTCGCCTCGAGGCGGTCCGCCAAGCGGGTGACGCCCGCACTGTCGGTACCCAATCCCTTCGCGAGGCCCTCGAATGTCAGTCCGCCCGCGCCCGACGCGCAACGCATCAGCAGGCCCGCCTGCTGGCCCGTGAGCTCCATCGGCTCGAACTCGCGATCCATCGACCGTTTCAACCCTTGAACCGCCCGGAACACCGCCATCAGCGTGCGCCGGCCCGGAGGCATTGTCGCTTCGTCCTTCATGATGCCGGGACATTTACTGTCGCGACATTATTTGTCAAGGCAGTGACCTGGGGTCGGGAACATTGCGGCGGTTCGCGTTTCGATGGGAGGCGTCCAACGTGGGAGAAGGCCCCGGCTTTGCCCGCGCGTGCATCAACCCAAACCACCGTGATGAAAACGATCGTCCTCCTCCTGCCCCTGCTCCTCGGTCTCGTCGCGATCCGCGCCGCCGCCGCCACGTCGCAGCCCTATGCGGTGGGCTCTCTCGAACAGACCTGGCACGATGCGAGCCGCGACCGGGACGTGCCGGTGAAGATCTATTATCCGACCAGGGACGGCGCGCCCGCGGCGGGGGAGTTTCCGGTGATCGTGTTTTCCCACGGCCTGGGCGGCACGCGGGAGGGCTACGCGTATCTCGGCGAGGCGTGGGCGGCGCACGGCTACGTGAGCGTGCACGTGCAGCACCTCGGCAGCGACGACAGCGCCTACAAGCACACGCTTCGCCCGCTTCGGAAACTGGCGCGCGCCTTTCTCAACCCGGAAAACCAGCGCAATCGGCCCCTCGACATCCGCTTCGCGATCGACCGACTCACGGCGCTCCAGACCGATCCCTCCTTTCCGCTGCACGGGCATCTTCAACTCTCGGAGATCGGCGTCGCCGGGCATTCATTTGGCGCCTACACGGCGATGGCCATCGCCGGCCAGGCCTACGAGCCGGGCTCAGGCGACGGGATTTCGATGTACGACCCGCGCGTGAAGGCGGTGATCGCGATGAGCACGCCGGTGCCGAAGGAGAAGCGCGCCCAGGAAACCTTCGCCGCGGTGAAGGTGCCGGTGTTCCACATGACCGGGACCGACGACGCGGTGACTGGACGCGAGGGCACGCCGGCCGTGGATCGGCGTATCCCCTACGACCGTACGACGCACGCGACCGCGTACCTGATCATCTTCAAGGGCGGCGATCACATGGTCTTCTCGGGACGAGGCCGGCGTCGCGCAAAGCCGACCGACGCGCGCTTCCACGCCATCATCATCAAAGCCTCCGACGCCTACTGGGACGCTTACCTCAAGCACGACCCGGTGCAGCTCGCGTGGCTCGAGTACGGCGGGTTGGAGTCGTACCTCGGCTCGAACGGCACGTTTGAGCAGAAACATCCGGAATGAGGGGCAGAAAAACGCTGAAACGCTGAAATTGGAATGTGGTCGCTGACTGCGGGCGACAGGCGGCCGCTTCCCAGCCCAAGCGGCGCGAGTCGAGACTCGCGTCCGAAAGCGGAGCCGAGGCTCCGCACTCCATATCAATCCGAAATCCATAGGGGCGTTGGGGAGGGCAGAGGTCGGAAGTCGGAGGGTGGAAGGTGCGTTGAAGGGCGGGCCGGGAGGCGGAGTCTCCCGCGCAGGGCGGAATCGTGATTCCGCACTCCATATCGAACCATCCCGCAATCATAGCAGTGCGGAAGCCCCATTCGGCGGGCTCAGGGCCTTCGGGAGAGTCCTCACTCAAAAATCGGACGAGCTCGCGCGCCGCTGGTCCTGCACTTCCACGCGATTCGACCCTGACCAGCATTGACGCCCCCGCGGCGATGACCACGTTGTCAGTCATACGCCAGCGCGCCGCGAACTTCACGCCCCGCAAGCCGGTCTCCCTCGCCTCCTCCCCATGAACGCGTCAACTCCGTCCCTCGTCCTTCGCGCCACACTCGGCGCTCTCGCCCTCTCCCTCGCCACCGCCGGTCTCCGCGCGGCGCCGGCCTACACGCCGGTGAAACTCGGGACCTCGGGCGTGGCCGGGGACGGCATCGGGCTGTTCATCCCGGCGGGCGCAAAGCCCGATTCCGCGGCAGACCTGTGTTTCGTCACGCCACCAAAGATCCAGGGCGCCCTGCCGCCCGGCTGGCGCGACGTCCCCCAGTTCTCGACCGACGGCACCCACGCGCGGGCGGAGCTTCAGGTGGACGCCGGCACCGACCTCTACGGCACGGGCGAGGTCACGGGGCCGCTCCTGCGCAACGGACGCAGCATCGAGTTGTGGAACACCGATAATTTCACCTACCTCAAGCACGGCGGCCGCCGCCTCTACCAATCGCACCCGTGGGTGCTGGGTGTGCGCGCGAACGGCAGCGCCTTCGGCGTGATCTTCGATTCGACCTGGAAGGCCTCGCTGGCGTGTTCCGACCGCATCGTCTTCACGAGCGACGGGCCCTCGTTCCCTGTGGTCGTGATCGAGCGCAGCTCCCCCGCCGGCGTGCTGCAGGCGCTCGGACAGCTGACCGGCACTATGCCGATGCCACCGCTGTGGGCGCTCGGCTACCAGCAGTGCCGCTGGTCGTATTATCCGGCCACGCGCGTGAAGGAAATCGCGGACGGCTTCCGCAGCCACCGCATCCCCTGCGATGTGATCTGGATGGACATCGACTACATGGACGGCTTCCGGATCTTCACTTTCGACAAGAAGGGCTTTCCCCATCCGACGGCGCTCAACGACTACCTGCACCGGCACGGATTTCACTCGGTCTGGATGATCGATCCAGGCGTGAAGCTCGACCCCGGCTACGAGGTGTACGACACCGGCACGGCTGCGGACGTGTGGGTGAAGACGCGTGAGGGAAAAACCTTCGTGGGCAAGGTCTGGCCGGGCGACTGCGTTTTCCCCGACTTCACGCGTCCCGGGACGCAGGACTGGTGGGCCGCACAGTACAAGGGCTTCATCGCTCATGGAATCGACGGCGTGTGGAACGACATGAACGAGCCCTCCGTCTTCGGCGGACCCGACGACACAATGCCGGTGGACAACCAGCACCGGGGCGGCGGCCCCCTGACGCCCGGACCGCACCTGCAGTACCACAACGTATACGGCATGCTGATGGTCCGCTCCACCCGGGCGGGCATCCTCGAGGCGCGCCCCGACCGCCGTCCGTTTGTCCTGACGCGCTCCAATTTCCTGGGCGGGCAGCGCTACGCGGCAACCTGGACCGGCGACAACGCGTCCAACGAGACCTGCCTGGAGGAGTCGATTCCGATGTCGATCAACCTGGGCCTGTCGGGCCAGCCCTTCAACGGACCCGACCTGGGCGGCTTTGCGGACAACGCCACCCCCGAGCTGTGGGCGCGCTGGGTCGGATTCGGCGCGTTCTTCCCCTTCTGCCGAGGGCACGCCGTGAAGGGCAGCAACAACAAGGAGCCCTGGGCCTTCGGCCCCGTCGTCGAGCAGGCGGCGCGCATCGCGCTGGACCGCCGGTATCGACTTCTTCCCTACTACTACACCCTCTTTCACGAGGCCTCCATCGACGGCATGCCCGTCATGCGCCCCGTCTTCATGGCAGACCCGAAGGATCCCGCGCTGCGCGCCGAGGACCGTGCCTTCCTGATCGGAAGCGACCTGCTGGTCGTCCCGCGCTGGGCGTCGCACCCCGCCCTGCCCAAGGGTGTGTGGCGCGAGCTGTCGCTGGTGCGCGGCGACGAACGCGATCCCTTCCAGGCGCGCCTACTCGTCCGGGCCGGCTCGATCATCCCCGCGGGGCGGATCGTCCAGAGCACCAACGAGAAGCTCCTCTCCCCGCTCACGCTGATCGTCTGCCTCGACGCCTCCGGCAGGGCCGAGGGCCGGCTGTATGAGGATGCCGGCGACGGTTTCGGGTATCAGCAAGGCGACTACCTGTTGACCACCTACCAGGCCGCCCTGCGCGACGGACGAGTGGTCGTCAGCATCGCCTCGACCGACGGCCACCGCGACCGTCCGGTCCGCCGCACCGTCATCGAGGTGCTCGACGCGAAAGGCCAGCACGTCGAGGCGACCGTCTCGGGGCTCTGAACCGGCCGCCTCGGCGGGCGCCCGCTCAACCTTCCCGCGACAGCTCGATCGAGCGGTCGCGGGCGGCGAGCACGGTCTCGCGGATCGTGTCGCGAAAACCGTGCGCCTCCATGCGCTTGAGGCCGGCGAAGGTGGTGCCGTTGGGCGAGGTCACCTGGTTGCGCAGGTCCTCGGCCTCCGCCGTGCTGCGCTCCATCAGCCGTGCTGCGCCCAGGATGGTCTCGACCGCGAGCACGTAGGCCGCCTCGCGGGAGAGTCCCGCCGCCACGCCGCCATCGCGCAGCGCGGCCGCAAATTCGAAGACATAGGCCGGGCCGCTGCCGCTCACCGCGGTGACCGCGTCGAGCTGGGCCTCGTCGAACTCGACCATCTTGCCGAGCGAGCCGAGGATCGCCGTCACGAGCGCACGATCGCCCTCGGAGAGAGGGCGCAACGCGCACCAACCGGTGATGCCGGCGCCGATCTGGCCGGGGGTGTTGGGCATGGCCCGCACGACGTTGCGCGCGGCCG
Organism: bacterium; assembly: GCA_021780625.1. The sequence goes on from JAJXYI010000529.1 coordinate 7,280, forward strand.
TAAAGGCCTGGCTGATACGCTCGAGGCGTTTTCCGGCGAGGACGGAGAGCACGAGCTTGCCGCCGGTCAGCGCCACGAGGCTCGAATCGAGCGAGGCGAACTGCTGCGGTTTGCAGGCGAGCACCACCGCGTCGGCCTTTGCGAGGAGGTCGGGCATCGAGATCGCCAGCCGGATGCCCGTCGTCTCGGAGAGGCGTTTCGCCGACTCGCCCCTGCCGCCGATGCACGCGAGGTCCGCGGGGCGCGCCGCGCCGCTCGAGATTAGTCCACCGACCATGGCGGAGGCCATGCGTCCGGCACCGATGAAGGCGATGTTGCTCATGCTGGTTTCCACAAAGCAACGATTCCGCCAAAGCGCAAGGGCGCGGCCCGAACCGTCAGCCGCCCGCCGAGGCGGCCGCCAGCTCGACCAACACCATGCAGACGTCGTCCTCAAGGGGGGTGCCCTCGGCGGCGCCCAGATAGGTCCGGAGATCCTCGAGCACGCCATCCATGATCTCCTCCCGGTCCATCGCCATTCGCGCGCGCACCGAGGCGAGCAGGCGCTCGGCGCCGAAGGCCTCGCCCTGCGCGTTCTCAGCCTCGTGGAGGCCGTCCGTGAAGAGCAGCACCGCATCGCCGGGGCTGAGCATGACGGAATGCGTGGCGTAGTCAGCATCGGGCAGGAGTGCGATCGCGGGGTCCGGTCCGCCCGCCGAGGCGAGGTACTCGACCACGCCGGCGGATCGGCGGATCAGGACCGGCGAAGGATGCGCCGCGTTGGCATACCGCAGCTCGCGCCGCGTCGCGTCAACGACCAGGTAGAAGCCCGTGGCGAACAGGATCGTGTCGCTGCGCTGGAGGATGTCCCTGAGCGCGCGGTTGAGTTCCTCGAGCATGCGCCCCGGTTCGGCTGCCCAGGCCACGGTCTCCTCGAGCAGTCCGCGCATCAGCGCGGTCACCAGCGCGGCGCGCACGCCGTGCCCCATCACGTCGCACAGGAACACACCCGCCGCGGTGTGCGCGACGGGAAACACCTCGAAAAAGTCGCCGGCCATGGCACTGCTCGGGATCCAGCGGTGCGCAAACCGCAGTGCGCTCTGGTCCGGCGGCGCGTTGCGCGGGACCACCGGATACTGCGACGGGAGCAGCGCCTTCTGGACGTCGCGCGCCATCGCGAGCTCGGCCTCCATCTGCGCATTCTTCTGACGCAGCTCCTCGTTTCGGCGCGCCAGCTCGACCTCCAGGCGCCGCGTCTCCAGGGCGCCGGCCATCGCGCGCCGGATGGTCGCCTGGTCGAGAGTGGCCTTGATGAGGTAGTCGCGGGCGCCGCGCTTCATGGCCTCCACCGCGATCTGCTCGCTGCCGCCGCCGGTGAGCATGATCACCGCAGGCCGCCGATCCTTGGGCATGTCCTGGATTTGGCTCAACAGGGCCAGGCCGTCCACGTCCTGAAGATGGTAGTCGAGCAGGACCAGGTCGTACGGATGCCGCGCCAGTTCCTCGGTCATCATCGCACCTGTGGTCACCCAGGTCGCCGTGCAGGGCAGGCTGTCGCCCATGCGGCGCACAAGCAGCTGGAGCCAGGCCCCGACGGAGGGGTCGTCATCCACGATCAGGACGGGAATGGGCTGCTCGGACATTGGGTCGGGCCCCGGCGCGCCACAGGGCGCCGGAACACTCGGACACTATAGGCGGCCCTCCACCCGGGAGAAGGCAGAAGTGGCCCGGAGCGCGGGGCCGGCGGGCGCCTAATCGAACAGTCGCACGTCCGAGAGCCGCCACACGCCGCCGTGGCGCTCGATGCGGCCGAGGAATTCCCGGCCCGGCGCCAGGTTGCGGGCGAGCCCGGGCTCGAGCGTCACCGCCAGGTCGCCCGCGCGGAAAAGTCCGGGCACCGGGCTGTGCTGGATGGTCGCTGACGACGCACCCGCATCCACCTTCAGGATACGGCCTCGGATCGCATACCCGGGCACGCTCGCGGGCCCGCACTGGCAGGTCGCGTCGAGCAGCCCGAGCTGTTCCGCGCCCGGGAGGCGGAGGCGCTGGCAGTACAGGCGGCCATCCTGCACCCACGCCGCCAGAAGTTCCGTGCGCACGCCGTCGCCCTCCCGGAGCACCGCCAGGCGCACCGGGCCCGGCGCGCCGCGGGACGGAAGCGGCGCCAGGCGGGCGGGCATGGAGGTCGCCCCGTTCGAGGCGTAACGACGCAAATAATACCCGCCCGGCAGGCTCGGGTCGTCGCCCGGCTTCTCCACCCAGAGCACCAGCTGCGTGCCGTCCGAGAGGATCGCCACGTCCACCGGGCCGGCAACCCGGCCGAGGTCGCAGCGCTGAGCGGCGGTCCAGCGAAGCCCGCCATCCGGCGTCGTGGAGGTGAGGATACGCGGATCGTCCCCGGCGGCCGTGAACCAGGCGAGCGCGGCGAGCGGTCCGCTTCGCGCCAGCCGCACGGGCGGCACCGTCGCCGCCGGCGCGACCCAGCCGTCCGGGCTGATCTCGCTGGTCTCGCGCACGCCGTTGTCCTCAAACCGGATCCCCACGGGATCGCGCGCGCCCGCCGGCGTGAGCCCGCGAAAGACGACGAGGCTCGAGCCGTCGCCGAAGGCCGCCGCCATCGGCCGCAGGGGACTGGCCGGCACGCCTACCGGCCCCGCCACACCCCCGCGCGTATCCGGGCGCAACCATACACGCGACTTCGACGCGCTATCATCGGAAATCCAGGCGAGCGCCCAACCTCCTCCGGGCCGGGCCGTCACCGTCGGCCACTCCGTGCCGGTGAGCTGCGCCGAGACCACCGCAACCGGGGCGCTCCATTCGCTCCCCCCGTCGGTCGACTCCGCCATCATCGCGCGCGGAGCG
>JAJXYI010000189.1 GCA_021780625.1 bacterium
GGGGCTGAACACTTGAAAGCGGAAACAGACCCAATTTCCGAGGTCCAAACCCCGGCCTCCGTGCTCTCTCGGACGAGCATCTTTATGCTTTCTGTGTTCCTGGCGGCCACCTAACCACTCTTCCAATGATGAAACTAGGACTTGGCCTTTACAGGCACATGCTCAACTCGGACAACTTCCGCTTCGCCCGTCAGGCAGGGGCGACGCATCTGGTGGTGCACCTCGTCGATTATTTCCGGGGAGGGGCGCACGGCACCCGCGACGACCAGCCGGTCGGCACCGACCTGGGCTGGGGGCTCGCCGGTGATCCCGACACCCTGTGGACCGAAGAGGAACTGGTGGCCCTGCGGCGCTCGATCGAAGCCGAGGGTCTGGTCCTGGAGGCGATCGAGAACATCGATCCGGCGCACTGGCACGACGTGCTTCTCGACGGCCCGCTGCGGGCGCGGCACATCGAGAACGTCAAGACGCTCATCCGTCGCATGGGTGCCGCGGGGATTCCCATCCTCGGATACAACTTCAGCATCGCCGGCGTATCCGGTCGCACGACCGGCAACTATGCCCGCGGTCGGGCGCCGTCGGTCGGCATGGAGGGGCCCTACGACAAACCCATGCCGCGCGGCATGGTTTGGAACATGATCGTTGGCGAGACGATCGGCCCCGAGAACCTGCCGACCATCACCCACGATGAACTGTGGCGGCGACTCGACGCCTTCCTCGCCGAGGTGCTTCCCGTCGCCGAGAAGGCCGGCGTGAAGCTTGCCGCGCATCCCGACGATCCGCCCACCCCCTTCGTGCGCGGCCAGCCCCGCCTCGTGTATCAACCAGCCCTCTACCAGAAGCTCATCGACCTGCGGCCCAGTCCGGCAAACACCCTCGAGTTCTGCATCGGTTCGCTCGCGGAGATGACCGAGGGAAATGTCTACGATGCCGTGGATACCTACAGCGCGCAGGGGCGACTCGGTTATGTGCATTTCCGCAATGTCACGGGCAAGGCGCCTTACTATAAGGAGACCTTCATCGACGACGGCGACGTGGACATGCTTCGCGTGCTCTCGATCCTGAAGAAGAACCACTATGACGGCGTCCTGATTCCGGATCACACCCCTCAGATGTCCTGCGCCGCCCCCTGGCATGCGGGCATGGCCTACGCCATGGGCTTCATGCGGGCGGCCATGCGTTCGCTGGATCTCGGCTGAAACAAAACGCGGGCAACCGTCGATCTGAACCCGCTCCCACCCGATGGAGCGGGTTTTTTCAGGCCGTTTGGTCAACGTCTACCAACGACCCCTTTGTGAAAACGCCGGATAGGGTTTTGGTGTCTCATCACCCTGCCGGAATCTTCCCCAATCCCTGAACCTGTCTTTTGATCGAGTCCCCTTTTCCCCATTGATCGTCGCCGTGTGCGCACCGCGATCGTTTGTACCGCTGGTTTTCCCCTAAACTCAGCGTTCATCTTCCCCACCGTTTTGCCCTGAGGCGTCGACTCAGTTCAAATGATTGAACTGAACGGTGCGTCGGGGCGAAGCCGTGCACAACAAACCGACACCTAATAACCACACCCTATATGGATTATAACCGAAACCTTCCGCGCCACGGCTTGCTCGTGGGCGCGGCACTGCTGTTCGCGGCAGTGGCGTCGGCCCAACAGGCCCCGCAACCGTCGGCGACGACGCCGCCCGCATCGAACACCGATGACGCGATCGAGCTGTCGCCGTTCGAAGTCTCAGCGTCTAAGAATATTGGATACCAGGCGACGGACACCCTGGCAGGCACCCGCATCCGCACCAATCTGAAGGATGTCGCGGCCTCGATCTCGGTCATCAACAAGGAGTTCATGGATGACATTGGCGCGACCGACAGCGGCACCCTTCTGCAGTACACGACCAACGCCGAAGTGGCGGGCACCGAAGGCACCTATGCCGGCCTTGGCAATGGAGTGAGCGTGGATGAGTCGGGCACCCTGCGCTCGCCTCAGGGCGCTCAGCGTGTCCGCGGCCTAGCCTCCGCCGACAACGCCCGCGACTACTTCATCACGGACATCCCGTGGGATTCCTTCAACATCGACCGCGTCGACATCCTGCGCGGCCCGAATTCGATCCTGTTCGGCCTCGGAAGCCCCGCCGGCATCGTCAACGGCACGACGCACAACGCGGAATTCCGCGACTTCGGTTCCGACGAGTTCCGCACCGGTTCCTACGGCTCGGTCCGCAACTCCATCGATCTGAATCAGCAGATCATCCCAGGACAGCTCGCCCTCCGCTTCGACGGACTCTGGAGCAACCAGAAGTACGAGCAGAAGCCTGCCTACCAGGATGACCGCCGCTACTACGGCGCCCTGCGCTTCGATCCGAAGTTCCTGAACAACCAGGTCGTCCGCACGAGCATCAAGATCAAGTACGAGCATGGCGAGATCAGCGCGAACCGTCCGCGCATTATTCCCCCGAACGACGCCATCACCCCGTGGTTTAATGCCCTGCCGACGGCCGACCAGCTGGCCAACATCAAATTGGGCACGACGCCCTACGGCATGGGGAAGACCTTCGTCAACAATCCCTATGATGTCTGGCGCACGGATACCGCCGCCCCCGCGGGCAGCGGCATGATGCAGGTGAACTCGCCGAACTACCAGCCTTGGCTGAGCGACATCGCCAACCAGCAACAGCCGATCTGGTTCATGGATGGTGCGACGAATTCGCTGTACCGCGTGGACGGCGGCTACATCAACAACGGTGCGCTGAACAGTAGCGGCGCATTCACGGGAGTGTCGGGTGGCATGTTGTACAAGTACCAGAACGGCATGTTCTACGGCCTGAATAACCTGCCTTCGGTCGCAATCAGCGAAAAACTGCTCTATGCCTCGTACGGCCAGTACAAGAACCAGTCGCTGCTCGATCCCTCGGTGTTCAACTTCTATAAGACCCTCATCGACGGTCCGACCAAGCATGAGTGGGAGAAGTGGAATACCCAGAACATCGATTTCAGCCAGACGTATTACGACAATCGTTACGGTATCGACCTGACCTACGACCGCCAGAAGTACCAGAATGGCGCCGACTCCCTCCTGGGAGGCAGCCCGACGCTCACCATGGATATCCTGAAGAACTTCACGGATTACTACGTCAGCGGCGCGAACGGCGAGACCAGCACGACGAACCCGAACATCGGTCGTCCGTACGTGATCGGCGCCTCGAACAATGGCGGAGCCTCGTACTACAGCGACCGCAAAGTGAAGCGCGCCTCGCTCTTCACTGAGGTGCGGCCGTCGGACTTCCTCAACAACAAGCTTCTGCTGAAGATCTTCGGAGTCCAACGCTTCAACGGCGTCTGGTCCCAGGAAGACTACTACAACGAGAACCGCCGCTGGCAGGATTACGCCAACAGCCAGGCTTGGGCCGGCTTCTGGAACGGCAACGACGGAAGCAGCTCGACCTTTACCGATCGCCCGCCGGTCGCCGTGGTCTATCTCGGTGGGTCGATCGCAGGCCTGAATTCCGCCTCGGGTGCGAATATTCCAGGAATCACGACCAACGTGAACCTTCCTGACTCCGGTGTCCGTGTGTTCAATACGCAGTGGCAGAACTACGGCGTGTCTCCCGGCGCCTCATGGACCGTTCCGACTGGTCTCATCAACGTGTATAATCCCAATCCTGTGGACTCCAAGGGGAACCCGCTTCCTGTGACCCAGGCTTCGAATCCGGCGAACTATGTCGGTTGGAGCAATTCCCCGGATCAGCTCCTGCGTTATAACAACGGACAGGATCAGAGCCTGCTGACGCTCGCCCAGAAATCCATGCGTGAGACCACGTCGTTCTCGAGCTCCTACCAGGGTTACTTCCTCAAGAACGCCCTCGTGGCGACCCTTGGCTGGCGCTATGACGAGGTGAAGACCAAGGATGTCACCGCCAGCCAGCTACCGCTGGAGCGCGGCATCCTGAACATGCAGCCCAACGTTTATGCGCTCCCCAGCTCCTGGCCGGTAAACCAGATCTTCAAGGGACACTCGACCAGTGGCGGCTTGGTGCTGCACCTGAACAGCCTCCTGCCGCGCGATCCGCTGCCCTTTGACATCAGCCTGACTTACAACAAGTCGAGCAACTTCCAGGTCACCAGCGTACGCCGCGACCTCTACGGCAACCCGATCGGCAACCCGACTGGCCAGACCAAGGAGTATGGCGTGCTGATCGCGACCAAGGACAGCAAATACTCGCTGCGCGTCACCAAGTACACGACCGACCTGAGCAACAACGGTATCGGCCTGAGCAACTCGTACGGCATCGGCCAGGTCATCCAGCAGGGCCTGCGCTGGCGCAATGTGTTCCTGTATCAGTTGGGTGGCTACGATTTCGCTTCGGCCAACCAGCCCTCCTACCGCAACACGTGGACCAACGCGTATCCGAGCCTGACGGACGTCCAGGCGCAGGCCCAGGAGGACGCCGCGATCAACGGGTGGAACGACATCCAAAAGTGGCTCGAAGCAAAGGGTTTCTTCAAAGCCTGGAACTTCTCTCCGATCGGAGATGCCGCTCTGGTGGATCGCACCACCTACCTGACGAACCCCTCCGCCTACGCGCCCAATCCCGCCAACGTCTATGCCTACACGGCGACCGCGCCCCAGGGCTTCACGGTCACGGCCAACACCGAGTCCAAGGGTTACGAGTTCGAGTTCACGGCGAATCCGACGTCCAACTGGCGTATCTCGGTCAACGCCGCCGACACCACCGCGGTCCGCAATGACGTCGGTGGTCCGCTGCTCGATCAGTTCATCTCGTACCTTGATTCGAAGTTCTACAATGCCGACGGTTCGCTGACTCCGGTCGGAGGGCTCCCGCAGTATGGCGGCGCGTCCGCCAGCATCGGCGCCAGCATCTATGGGCCGTGGCGTTCGAACTACGTGCTGTTGAAGCTGCAGCAGGGCACGAATGCGCCCGAACTGCGCAAGTGGCGCTTCAACTTCATCACGAACTACTCGTTCACACACGGCTGGCTGAAGAACGTCGGAGTCGGTGGCGCCTACCGCTGGCAGGACAAGGTCATCATTGGCTATCCCGCCATTGCCGGCGGTTCCTACGACCTGACCAAGCCCTTCTACGGACCCGCCGAGGGCGCCGTCGATCTGTGGGCCAGCTACCACCGCAAGGTCACGAGGAAGGTCGACTGGAAGATCCAGCTGAACGTCCGCAACGCGTTCGCGAAGGATGGCCTGATCCCGATCTCGGTAGAACCCGACGGTTCCTGGGCTTCCGTCCGCACCCAGCCGGTGCAGGAATGGACGCTCTCGAACACGTTCTCGTTCTAACCAGTCCGTTTAACCTATCGGTCATCGTTGCCTGAGCGGTCTATCCCACTCCGGTAACACCGCCGACAGAGTATTCCAAAGGCACCGGCTCAGGCCGGTGCCTTTGTTACTCCCAGATCAGATTGTTCAGTCGAACCGAACAGAAACCAAGGGGACGAAGCTGAAGGCTTGAGACCCACAAGGCCGGTAAATTTCGGGGGTCCCCGTGGGGTTATTTCTTCGAGCACACCGCAGGAGACCGCCGCTTCGTTTGCCCCTTTCAACTATCTCAGCTTCCAATCGACAGCATCCGAGCCGTTCAAATTGAATCTCAGACCCGCGGCGGATCTGGAGAACACCTGATACGGCGGTCTGGCTCTCGACATGCGCTTCGCCGATGACCCCACAATGAAGAGGATGAACGTTTGAGCCCGTCCGTGGTCTCCGTGTCGCGAGCTTCGCCGATATTTCCCTCTACCCAATTTGGAGTTCCCCATCTCTCACACTTTCACTCCCATGTTCACTCCGATTCGTCATGCCATCGTCTGGTGCGGGCTTCTGGGCCTGCTGATTTCCGGGTTCGGCACACCGCTGCAGGCGGCCGATGCCTCTCAACACAAAAACGAGTGGGTGTCCGTCTGGATGAGCGCGCAGCAATTGACGGAGCCCTCGAACATGCCGCCGAAGCCGGGTCTGTCCGGAAATACACTGCGCCAGGACGTCCTCGTGACGCTCGGAGGCAGCCGGATCCGATTCACCTTTTCCAACGTCTTCGGCAACTCGCCGCTCGTCATCGATGCTGCGACGGTTGCCCGTGCGGGGACGGGTGCGGACATCGTGTCAGGCACGAGCGTGCCACTGAGTTTTGGGGGCAGCCCGGGTGTTGTCATCCAGCCCGGTGCCTCGATGATTTCGGATCCCGTGAAATTTGCCGTCGACGCCGGCGCGCACCTTGCTGTGTCGCTCGCCCTGGGCTCGGCTCCGGACCATGTGACGGGACATCCGGGATCCCGCACCACATCCTACCTCTGCCAGGGCAATGAGGTCGCCTCCGTGGATCTGGTCCCTGCGGGCACGGCGGAACACTGGTATTTTCTCAGTCAGATCGACGTGATTCCGCGGTTGCCCGCCGCGGCCTGCGTGATCCTGGGCGATTCGATCACCGATGGGCGGGGATCGACGACCAACGAGAACAACCGCTGGCCCGACGATTTTGCGCGCCGCCTGCACGCCAATCCCGCCACGTCGCACGTCGCCGTATTGAACGCGGGCATTGGAGGAAATCGGTTGCTGCGCGACGGCCTTGGGCCCAATGCGCTGGCCCGATTCGACCGTGATGTCCTCGCGCCCGACGGGGTGCGCTGGCTGATCGTTCTGGAGGGCATCAATGACCTGGGCACCCGGATGGGCGCCGAGAAAATGGGTATGCCCTATGCATCGGCATCCGATATGATTCTGGCCTACGAGCAGATCATCACTCGCGCCCATGCACACCACATCCGCGTCATCGGCGCCACGATCATGCCGTACGCCGGGTCGTTTTATTACACCAAGGATGGGGATGCCGACCGTGAGATCGTGAACCATTGGATACGCACGAGCGGTTGGTTCGATGGCGTGATCGATTTCGACGCGGTGATGCGCGATCCGAAGCATCCGTCCCATTTGTCCCCGGCGTACGATTTTGGCGATCACCTCCATCCGTCCCCGGCGGGCCATCAGGCGATGGGCAATGCGGTCGATCTGAGCCTTTTTGCCCGTTAACGCGTTCGCCCGGGGTCACCATGAACCACCACGTTCTCACAGGAGGAAGACATGCGGGCCCGGACTCCGTCTCCGCGTGCTCAGTCTGTGAGACCGAGGCTGGGGTTGCCGGGGGTTTTCGAGTCGAACTACGTCGTCGCCGCAGGTGTTGCGGTGCTTGTTCCCTAGGCCGGCGCCTCACTCCGACTGCGGGTCCTTTCGCTTTCTTACAATGACTTCCCCGTTCCTATTCCAGGACTCAGCGCTTTCCATGGAGAAGCGCATCGACGATTTGATCTCGCGGTTCACGCTGCCGGAGAAAGTTGGGCAGCTGATGCATGAGAGCGGAGCCGTCGAGAGGCTTGGAGTGCCTGCTTATAACTGGTGGAGCGAGGGGTGTCACGGTGTCGGTCGGAGCGGTCGCGCCACCGTCTTTCCCCAGGTGATCGGGCTCGCCGCCACCTGGAACCGGGGCCTGATCGAGCGCATCGGCACGGCCATCGCCGATGAGGCCCGGGCGAAACATCACGCCGCCGCCGCTGCGGGCCGTCGTGGGCAGTATCAGGGGCTCACGTTCTGGACGCCGAACATCAATATCTTCCGCGATCCCCGCTGGGGGCGCGGCCAGGAGACTTTCGGAGAGGATCCGTATTTGACCGGAGAACTCGGACTGTCCATGGTGCGCGGTCTGCAGGGGAGGGACCCGCGTTATCTGAAAACGGCGGCCTGCGCCAAGCACTTCGCGGTGCACAGTGGTCCGGAGGCGGACCGGCATCATTTCGACGCCTGTCCCTCGCCTCGCGATCTCGCCGAGACCTATCTGCCCGCCTTTGAAAAACTCGTGCGGGGCGGGGTGGAGACCGTCATGGGCGCCTACAACCGGGTGCTTGGCGAGCCGGCATGCGGGAGCCGGCTGCTGCTGGTGGACATCCTTCGTGGGCGCTGGGGCTTCCGCGGCCATGTCGTGAGCGACTGTGCGGCGATCGACGATTTTCACCAAGCCCACAAGGTGACGGCGGACGCCGCGGAATCGGCCGCCCTTGCGGTGCGGCGCGGCTGCGACCTGAATTGCGGCTGCACCTACAACGATCTTCTGGTGGCAGTAAGCCGCGGGCTCATATCGGAAGCGGAGATCGACACGTCGCTGCGGCGCCTGCTTTCCACGCGGTTCAGGCTGGGGCTCTTCGATCCTCCGGAGCAGGTGCCCTATGCCTCCACGCCGACGTCGGTCATCGAGAGTGCGGAGCATCGGACGCTGGCGCGGCAGGCGGCGGCCGAGTCGATCGTGCTGCTTAAGAATGCGGACGGGTTGCTTCCGCTGCGAAAGGATCCCGAGAGCATGCTCGTGGTGGGTCCGACGGCTGCAAACGTCGCTGCGCTGCTCGGAAACTATTTTGGCGTGAGTTCCCGCCTGGTGACGCCGCTCGAAGGCATTGCGGAGCGGCTCGGCGAGGGCGTCCGCCTCGAGTTTCGCACGGGCTGTCCGCTCGTGCAGGAGGTGGCGCCGGGCACGAACTACACCTTTCCGTCGGCCGCCGCGGCCGAAGTCGTCGTGGCGGTGCTCGGCCTGGACCCCACGCTCGAGGGCGAGGAGGGCGACACCATCGCCTCTCCCGCCGGAGGCGATCGCGGTCGCATTGAGCTTCCCGAGAACCAGCGCTCATTCCTGCGCGAACTGCGCAAACACGCGAAAAAACTCGTGCTCGTGATCACCGGTGGCAGCGCGATAGCGATTCCCGAGGAACACGCATTCTGCGATGCCGTGCTGCTCGCCTGGTATCCGGGCTGCGAAGGCGGGCGCGCGCTGGCCGACGTGCTCTTTGGGGATGTCCCACCCTCGGGCAAGCTCCCGGTCACCGTGCCGCGGCGGACGGAGGACCTGCCGCCGTTCGAGGATTACTCGATGCGCGGCCGCACGTACCGTTATGCCGAGGTGGATCCGCTTTACCCGTTTGGATTCGGACTGAGCTACGCGAAGTTCAAGTATGGTCCGGTCTCGGTGAACGTGCCGGTCCTGACGGAGGGCGCCGAGCTGATCGTTCGAGGGACGGTGAGCAACGAGAGTCTCTTTGCAGCGGCGGAGACCGTGCAGTGTTATCTGGTTCCGCCTGCGAACCTGCACCGGGGGCCCAAGGCGAGGCTGCTCGACTTCCAAAAGATCCTTTGCCCACCCCAGGCGGTGGTGGAGTTTGAATTCAGGATTCCCTCCGAGTCTTTCCGCATGATCGACGAGGGAGGCTCCTCGACGTGGGTGCGTGGCCAGTATTCCCTGTCAGTGGGTTCGGCCTCGCCCGGTGCGGTGGCAGAGAGTCTCGGCGCTCCGGCGCCAGCGAAGGTCGCCGTGCGACTTGCCTGAGGAGCCCGGGAATGACCATGCAAGCGCTCGTACTTGAAAAGACCCGAACGCTGAGCCTGCGGGACATCGTGATTGACGAGCGGCTGGGTGCCCGCGATGTGCGGGTGCGCATCCACACGGTGGGCGTATGTGGAAGCGACGTGCATTATTATCAACACGGAGCGATCGGGCCCTTTGTCGTGCGCGAACCCATGGTGCTCGGCCATGAGGCGGCGGGCGTCGTCGAGGAAGTCGGCTCTGGAGTGACCACGCTGAAGGTTGGCGACCGCGTGTGCATGGAGCCCGGTGTGCCCGATCCGCATGGCCGCGCCACGCGGCTGGGCCTGTATAATCTCGATCCGGCGATTCGTTTTTGGGCGACGCCTCCGGTGCATGGGTGCCTGCGCCCATACGTCGTGCACCCCGAGGCGTTCACGTTCCGGCTGCCCGACAACGTCAGTTTCGGAGAAGGCGCCATGGTCGAGCCTTTTGCCGTCGGACTCCACGCCGCCTCAAAGGCCCGCATCAAGCCTGGCGACGTGGCCGTGGTGCTCGGAGCCGGGCCAATCGGGATGCTGACCGCACTGGCTGCGCTGGCCGGTGGCTGTGGACGTGTGTTCATCACCGATGTGAAGGCCCCGAAGCTGGCGCTGGCCGCCTCGCTCGGGCCGATCACTCCGGTGAATGTCCTGGAAGCCTCGCTTGCGCAGGAAGTGAGCCGGGCC
>JAJXYI010000040.1 GCA_021780625.1 bacterium
CCTGCACGAGCCCCCCGACCAGGCCGAAGGCTCCCGCCGCGCCGCCCATGTCCGTCACCCAGATATTTGCGGGTTCATGGACGCCGAGGATCGTAATGCGATGGATTCGCGCGGCGTCGGCGCGGCTGACGTCCACGTTTGGGACGGACGCACACCCTGCCAGGAGGAGGGCGGCGCAGGCTGCGAACACGGAGGACCGGGAGGGGCCGGAGCGGGTGGCGTTCATGGATCAATGGGGCAGTCCGAACACTTTCGGAAGGCAGGTGGTGCGGGCACCTTCGCCAGACTTTTCCGGGAGTCAACCTGCGCGCGCAGACCGGGCCGCGCCGTGTTTCCACGCCAGGGCGGAAAAGATCTGGGGTGTTTCCCCTGTTTTTTTCGGGCCGTTTGTATTCGATAATCTTCTACCCATCGGGGCCGGAAGGCGAAAATCGCCGGCGTCGGTGCGGGCCGGAGGTCGCGAGCGCGGCGGCTGATGGTGCGGAGGCAAAGCGATTTCCAAAAGCGCGGACGGGCCGGGTCAGCGTGGAAACGGCCGCGATCGAGTCGGTGGCGGTCGTGCGTGCCGGCCGGGAAGCTGCGCGGATTTTGAAACCTCCGGGAACCCATGTCTGTCAACCCGGCCCGCAAACTGGCGCACACACCACAACAACAGACACACGGAGAAAACAGATACGTCATGAAACCAGTAACCCAGCACTCAGTCAGTCTGCTGCTCGCCGGCATCGTCGCGTCGGTGGCCCCGACGTTCCGGGCGTTTGCCGCCCCGGCAAACACGCACTACGTGGAGACGGACCTCGTCGCGGACGCGACGGGAACGACCGCCGCGCACGTCGACGCGAACCTCGTGAATCCCTGGGGCCTCTTGCGAGGTCCGGGTTCCCTCTGGGTCGCGGACAACGGGACCGGTCTGATCACGATGTATTCGCCGCTTGGCGTCGCATCGACGACGACGATCAAGATCCCCGCGCCCGGAACCGGCACGGGGGCGGGCACGCCGACCGCCGCGATCATGAATGGCAGCTGGTCGTTCGACCTCACGAGCGGCACGACCACGAAGCCCGCGACGGTGCTCGTCGCGACGGGCTCCGGAACCATCGTGGGTTGGAGCGATCGCGTGAATTCGGGGACGCCGATGACGGTGGTCGACAACTCGGCCTCGGGGGCGATCTACACCGGACTCGCGATCGCGTGGGTGCCGGCGCCGGCCAGCACGCCGCCGCCGCCCGCCGACGACGATGGCGACTCCGACCGGGACATGCGGAAGGTGCCGCAGCTTTACGCGGCAAACTTCCATGCGGGCGTCGTGGAGGTGTTTGACGCGAGCTTCAAGCCGGTCACGACCTTCACCGACAAGACCCTGCCCGCGGGCTTCGCGCCCTACGGCATCCGCACGATCCGCGGCAAACTGTACGTCACGTTCGCGAAGCAATCGGCCGACATGAAGACGGCGGTCGCGGGAGCGGGCAACGGGTACGTCGACATCTTCAATCCCGACGGCACCCTTGTTAAGCAGTTCGTCGCCACTGGCGCGCTGAATGCGCCGTGGGGCCTGACCGTGTCCCGTGGGGACTTCGGCACCTACAGCCATGCGTTGCTTGTGGGCAATCACGGCGACGGTCTGGTGAACGCATACGACCTGAAGACCGGAACGCTGCTCGGCCACCTGACCAAGGCGGACGGCTCGGACCTCGCGATCGACGGCCTGTGGTCGATCAACGTCGGATCGGACGACCACGGCTGGGGCAGGGGCGACGATCACGGCAGGGGCGACGACCATCACGAGTGGGGTCGCAATGACGACAGCTCGAAGGCGGCGATCCAGGGCGACGGCGCCACGCTGTACTTCACCGCGGGTCCGTCCGGCGGAACGCACGGCCTGCTAGGCGCGCTGCGTCCCGTGGACATGGATACGGACTCGGACTGAGTCATTCCTGAACAACCTGGGCGGGTTCGCGCGGCGCGGACCGTCCGGCGATGAAACTGCGGGCCGCGGCGTCTCTGCCGCGGCCCGACCATGCTCATGAGGGGCCGCGAGCGCGGTGGCTGGATGGTCGCGCGCGGGGCGCGGCGGTCAGTCCCGGGCGAGTCGCAGGGCGTTGGCGGTCACGAGGAGCGTTGCGCCGGTGTCCGCCAGGATTGCCATCCAAAGGGTGGCGTGGCCGGTGACGGCCAGAGCGAGGAAGAGGAGCTTGAGGCCCAGCGCGAAGCCGATGTTGAAGCGGATGATGCCGAGGGTGCGCCGGCCGAGGCGGACCGCGTCGATGAGCTTCAGCAGATTGTCCTTCATCAGGGTCACGTCCGCAGTCTCGATCGCGGCGTCGGTGCCGCCCGCGCCCATGGCCACGCCGACCGTTGCTGTCGCGAGGGCTGGAGCGTCGTTCACACCGTCGCCGACCATGGCCACGAAGCCGTGCTGGTCGCACAGGCGCCGGACGGCCTCGAGCTTCCGTTCGGGCAGGAGGTCGCCGTGCGCCGAGTCGATGCCCACGCGCGCCGCCACGGCGTCGACCGTGTGCTGGTTGTCGCCGCTCAGCATCACCAGGTGGCGTATGCCCGCGCGGCGCAGGCCGGCGATGGCCTCGGCGGCTTCGGCGCGCACGGCATCGCCGATCGCGATCAGCCCAAGCAACTCGCCCGCGCAGGCCTCGTGCGGCCGGTGGCCGACGACCACGACCGAGCGGCCCTCGCGCTCGATCGCCGAGATGCGCCGCTCGAGCGCCTCGGAGCAGAGGCCTAGTTCGTGGGCGAGGCGGTGGTTTCCGACGAAGAAGTCATGCCCGTCGATGCGCGCGACGGCGCCGCGGCCCGCGAGATTCTGGTAGTGGGACGAACGCTCGAACTCCACTCCCGAGGACCGAGCGTGAGCCACGACGGCCTTCGCCACCGGGTGGGGTGAGTGGTCGTCGACCGATGCGGCGAGCCCCAGGATGGCTTTCACGCTGTGCGTGCCGAGTGGGATGACGTCGGTGACGCTGGGCGCGCCTTTGGTGATGGTCCCCGTCTTGTCGAAGGCCACGGCCTGGAGCCGGCCGAGCGCCTCGAGGTGTTTGCCGCCCTTCACGAGCACACCGTGTCGCGCCAGCGCCGTGAGGCCCGCGACGATGCTGACGGGCGTGGAAATCACCAGGGCGCAGGGGCAGGCGATGATCAGCAGCACGCAGGCGCGGTACAGCCACTCGGTCCAGTTTCCACCGAACAGCAGCGGCGGTACGAGGTACACGAGCAGGGCGAGGACGGTGACGGTGGGCGTGTAGACGCGGGCGAAACGATCGACGAAACGCTGCGACGGCGCGGGGCGCTCCTGCGCCTCCTCGACCAGGCGCACGATGCGGGCGAGGGTGGTGTCGCCGGAGGCGCGCGTGACGGTGACTTCGAGCGAGCCGTCGTGGTTGAGCGTGCCGGCGAAGACCGCGTCGCCGGGCCGTTTTTCCACGGGCCGCGACTCTCCTGTGATCGGGGCCTGGTTCACGGTCGAAAAACCGGAGCTGACGACGCCATCGAGCGGAATGCCTGT
Organism: bacterium; assembly: GCA_021780625.1. Next base: position 3,518 of record JAJXYI010000040.1, read on the forward strand.
GCCGGATTTCACGGTGATGCGTTCGCCGACGCGGACCTCCTCCGCTGGCACTTCACGGAAATTCCCGTCGCGGTGGACCAGGGCGACGCGGGGCGAGAGGTCGAGCAGGGCTTCGATGGCGCGGTGCGAACGTCGGTCCGCCCAGCCCTCGAGCCATTCGGCGACACCGAACAGGAAGATAACGGAGGCGCCCTCGGCCCAGTGGCCGAGGGCGGCGGCGCCGACCACGGCGAGTATCATGAGCAGGTTGATGTCGGGGCGCAGCCGGCGAAGGGAGTTCCAGGCCTTCGGAAGGAGGAACCAGCCCCCGGCGAGCATGGCCGCGGCGCAGACGGCGATATCGGCGTGGCGTGAAAGGAGCCCCGTCCACCGGCCCGCGAGACCGAGGGCGACCAGGCCTCCCGAGACCACGAGACTGCGCGTCTCCCAGGGGTTGCTTCCGTGATCGCAGCCGCAGCCATTCTCCTCGTGCCCATGGTCGTGGTCGCCATGCCCGCAGGACCCATGGCACGAGCAGCCCTCATCGTCGTGGTCGTGGCTCATGCTGATGTCGGATATCTATGGCGGACGTTCGCGTCCGGCCGGAACGGATGTAGGTGCCCGAATCGGCGTGTGCCGACCGGGTTGATACGGAGTTGAAGGGACGTCGCCCTCCGCTCAGCCCACCCAGAGGCGGGCGTTGCGGAAGAGGCGCATCCAGGGGGAGTCCTCGGCCCAGTCGTCGGGGTGCCAGCTCATCTGCACGGTGCGGAATACGCGCTCGGGGTGCGGCATCAGGATGGTGACGCGGCCGTCGCGGTTGCAGAGGGCGGTCATTCCGAAGGGCGAGCCGTTCGGGTTGAGCGGATAACGCTCGGTGGTCGCGTGGTGGTTGTCGACGAAGCGTGCGGATACAAGCCCCGACTCGGAAAACGCTCGCGCGGCCTCGGCGCTCGGAAACTCCGCGCGGCCCTCGCCATGCGCGACGGCGATCGGGATCACTGAGCCCTCCATGCCCCTGAAGACGATGCTCGGGCTCTTCTCGATCTTCACCGAGGTGAAGCGGGCCTCGAAGCGCTCGGAGGCGTTCTGCACGAAGTGCGGCCAGGCCTCGGCGCCGGGGATGATCGAGTGCAGGTTGCTCATCATCTGGCAGCCGTTGCACACGCCCAGGGCGAAGGTGTCGGCGCGCTCGAAGAAGGCCTTGAACTCGGCGCGGGCGCGCTCGTTGAAGAGGATGCTCTTGGCCCAGCCCTCGCCGGCGCCGAGCACGTCGCCGTAGCTGAAGCCGCCGCAGGCCGCGAGGCCGCGGAAATCGGAGAGCTTCACGCGGCCGGAGAGCACGTCGGTCATGTGGACATCCACGCATCGGAAACCCGCGCGGGTGAAGGCGGCGGCCATCTCGACCTCACCGTTCACGCCCTGCTCGCGGAGGATTGCCATTGGCGGTCGGCCGGAGAGGTCGCGGCCAACCTGGATGTCGAAGCCGATCTTTGGCGTGATGCCCGGGTTGTCGCGGTCGGTCTTGAGCCGGTACTCGGACTCGGCGCTGGCGGGGTTGTCGCGGAGCGCGGCAATGCGCCGGCTGGTGTCGGACCAGATGGCGCGCAGCGCGAAGAGATCCTCGTCGAGCAGCGAGGCGCCGCCCTGGCTGACGCGCAGGCGGCGGTCCGCGTTGAGGGTGCCGACGCGGTGCGAGCAGTCGCCGAGGCCGGCGGCGCGCAGGGCGGCGAGCACGAAGTCGAGGTCGGAGTCGGCGACCTGCACGAGGGCGCCAAGCTCCTCGTTGAACAGGGCGGCAAAGGCGTCGCGTCCGGCGGGCAGGTCGAGGTCGACGCCGAGGTTGCCCGCGAAGGCCATCTCCACCGCGGCTGCGAACAGACCGCCGTCGGAGCGATCGTGATACGCGAGCAGCTTGCGCCGGGAGCCGAGCGACTGGATGACGTTCCAGAAGGCCTTGAGGTCGGCGGTGCTGTCGACGTCGGGCGTGGCCTCGCCAATCTGCGAGACGACCTGGGCGAGAATGGAGCCGCCGAGGCGGTCCCTGCCGCGGCCGAGGTCGATGAGGATCAGCGCGCTGCCGTCGGCCGGACGAAGCTGAGGCGTGAGCGTCAGGCGGATGTCCGTGCAGCGGGCGAAGGCGGAAATGATGAGCGAGACCGGGGCGGTCATGCGCTTCTGTCCGGAGGCGTCCTGCCAGACCGTGCTCATGCTCATGGAGTCCTTGCCGGTGGGCACGGTGATCCCGAGCGCCGGGCAGAGCTCCATGCCGACGGCGCGTACGGCGTCGAACAGCGCGGCGCCGTCGCCCTCGACGGCGGGGGCGGCCATCCAGTTGGCGGAGAGGTTGACGCGGCCGAGGTCGCCGACCTGGGCGGCGGCGAGGTTGGTGAGCGACTCGGCGACGGCGAGGCGCGCGGAGGCTGCGGGGTTGTTGACGGCGACGGGGCTGCGTTCGCCGACGGCCATGGCCTCGCCCGCGTAGCCCTCGAACGAGACGGCGGTGACGGCGCAGTCGGCGACGGGCACCTGCCAGGGGCCGACCATCTGGTCGCGGCTGATGAGGCCGGTGACGGTGCGGTCGCCGATGGTGATGAGGAAGCCCTTGTCGGCGACGGTCGGGTGGGCGAGGACGCGTCGTGCGGCCTCGGATACGCTGAGCCCGTTCAGGGCGAGCGGCGCGACGGGCCGGGCGCTGTGCGCGGCCTTGCGGTGCATGCGCGGCGGCTTGCCGAGCAGCACCTCGAGCGGCATGTCGATGGGCTTGTTGGCGAAGTGCGGGTCCTCGAGCACGAGGCGCTTGTCGGCGGTGGCCTCGCCGACGACGGCGAAGGGGCAGCGCTCGCGGCGGCAGAGCGCCTCGAAGGCCTCCATGCGCTCGGCGGGCACGGCGAGCACGTAGCGCTCCTGCGACTCGTTGCACCAGATCTCGAGCGGGCTCATGCCGGGCTCGTCGTTGGGAATGGCGCGCAGGTTGAAGCGGCCGCCGAGGCCCGCGTCGTTGACGAGTTCGGGCAGGGCGTTGGACAGGCCGCCCGCGCCGACGTCATGGATGAACGCGATGGGGTTTTCGTCGCCGAGGGCCCAGCAGCGGTCGATGACCTCCTGGCAGCGGCGCTCCATCTCGGGGTTGTCGCGCTGGACGCTGGCGAAATCGAGGTCCTCGTGGCCGGTGCCGCTCGCCATGGAGCTGGCGGCGCCGCCGCCCAGGCCGATGAGCATGGCGGGTCCGCCGAGCACGATGAGCTTGTCGCCGGGCTTCAGCGTGCCCTTGTGCGTATGCGCGGCGCGGATGTTGCCGAGGCCGCCGGCGAGCATGATGGGCTTGTGGTAGCCGCGCAGCTCGGGGCCCTTGGCGCCGGGCACCTCGGCCTCGAAGGTGCGGAAGTAGCCGAGGATGTTGGGACGGCCGAATTCATTGTTGAAGCCCGCGGCTCCGAGCGGCCCCTCGATCATGATGTCGAGCGCCGAGACGATGCGGCCGGGCTTGCCGAAGTCCTTTTCCCAGGGCTGGACCGCGCCCGGTAGGCGCAGATTGGATACCGTGAAGCCGCAGAGGCCGGCCTTCGGCTTGCCGCCGCGCCCGGTGGCGCCCTCGTCGCGGATTTCGCCGCCGGAGCCGGTGGAGGCGCCAGGGTAGGGCGAGATGGCGGTCGGGTGGTTGTGCGTCTCCACCTTGCACAGCAGGTGAACGTCCTCCTCGCGCGCCACGTATTCGCCCGTCGCGGTGTCGGCGAAGAAGCGCAGGCCGCGGGAGCCCTCGAGGATCGCGGAGTTGTCCTTGTAGGCGGACAGGATCCCCTCGCTGTGCATCTGGTACGTGTTCTTGATCATCTGGAACAGCGAGCGGTCCTGCGTGATGCCGTCGATGTCCCAGGTGGCGTTGAAGATCTTGTGCCGGCAGTGCTCGGAGTTGGCCTGCGCGAACATCATCAGCTCGATGTCGTTCGGATCGCGGCCGAGCGTGGTAAAGGCCTTCACGAGGTAGTCGATCTCATCCTCGGCGAGGGCGAGGCCCAGGCTGCGGTTGGCCTCGACCAGGGCGTCGCGTCCGCGGGCGAGCACGGGCACGGTGGTGAGCGTGCGGGGCTTCTCGTGATGGAACAGGACGTCGAGCTCGGCGAATTCGCCGAAGACGGCCTGGGTCATCCGGTCGTGCAGCTTCGCGTCGAGGGCTCGCAGCTGGGTCGCATCGAGACTGCCGGACAGCTCGATCCAGTGGGCGACGCCGCGTTCGATGCGTTTGATCTTCGTCAGGCCGCAGATGCCGGCGATGTCCGTGGCCTTCGAGGACCACGGCGAAATGGTGCCCGGGCGCGGCACGACAATGCGCAGCAGCCCGCGGTGGGTGCGGGCGTCGCGGTGAGGACCGTAGGTCAGGAGCTTGCCGAGCACGTCCTGCTCGGGGGCGCTCAATTCGCCGTCCGTCTCGGCGACGTGGACGAACTCCGTGCTCAGTCCGGTGGCCGGAATGCCGGCGGAGGCGAGGTCTTTCAGGAGCTTCTGGACTCTGAATTCGGAGAGTGCGGGCGCGCCGTGGAGGATGAGCATGGTTGAACTTAAATTCGGCAAATGAATTGAACAGAAGTTAACGAAGGGAGCGAAGGGCAAGCCGCCTGTTCGGGAATGGAGACTATCGAATCTGTTCCCTGTGGTGTGGTGGTTCCTGCCGCTGCGGTTTCAGTTCATCGCTTGGTGGTCAGGCCTTTGTTGCCTTCGTTTCCTTCGGTTAATTGAGTTTCTCAGGTTGAAGCAACGTACAGAAACGACCGGCGAGAACAAATCGAGGTCTTTTCCCGCCGGCGCGGAAGGGGACAGGCGGAATAGGGGGTGGGGGAGTGGGCAAGGTTATGATCATCAGCGCCATGTCCTCGATTTCGCCAGACTGTCTGCTGCGTATCGCCGTGGGGCGGCCCTGTCCGGACTGGGTTGTCGGAGGCCGCGGACAAAATTGTCCTTACGTCGCGTTTTGCCGTGGCAAAGCCTGCCGCCTCGGTTAGTTAGTCCGTGCTTTCGCAGCCATGAGTCCCGACCCCAAGGCCTTGGAGCGTTTGCGAATCAACCGCCCGCATGCGCAGCGACGCCCCTTCCCCTGGGGGCTCGCGATCGGAATTTCGGCGGTGCTCCTACTCCTCGCCGGCGTAGCCGGCTGGTGGCTGTCCCGGCCGCGCCCGGTCGACGTGAGGACCGCGGTCGCCCAGGCCGTGGATGCCAACGCCCCTGAGGTGTTGCTCAATGCCTCTGGCTACGTCACCGCGCGGCTCGAGGCCACGGTGTCCTCCAAGGTGACCGGGAAGGTCGAGGAGGTGCTCGTCGAGGAGGGCCAGCGGGTCGATGCGGGCCAGGTCCTCGCACGGCTCGACGCCTCCAACACGGAGGCTGGCCTCCAACTGGCCCGCGCCCAGCTGGATGCGGCGCGAAAGGGCACCGCTGAGACGGCAGCCAACCTGCATCTCGCCGAAATCGAGCTCGCACGCACGCGCACGCTCGACGGCCAGGGCGCGGTGCCCGTCTCCGATCTCGACCAGGCCCAGGCCAATGTCAGCGCCCTGCGCGCCCGGCTCGCCGTCCAGCAGGCGAACATCGGCGTCGCCGAACGCGAGGTCGCCGTCTGGCAGCAGCAGCTCGACGACACCGTCATCCGCGCGCCTTTCGCGGGGATCGTCACTTCAAAGAACGCCCAGCCCGGCGAGATGATTTCGCCGATGTCGTCCGGCGGCTTCACGCGCACGGGCATCTGCACGCTCGTCGACATGAACTCGCTCGAGATCGAGGTGGATGTGAACGAGAGCTATATCAACCGCGTCGAGCCCGGTCGACCCGTTGTCGCCGTGCTCGATGCGTATCCCGACTGGCGAATCCCGGCGAAGGTCATAGCGATCATCCCGACCGCCGACCGGCAGAAGGCCTCCGTGAAGGTGCGCGTGGGGTTCCTGAAGCTCGACCCGCGCATCCTGCCCGACATGGGTGTGAAAGTCGCCTTCGAGGGTGCGGTGCCGGCGGCAGGCGCGGCCTCGCGCCGTTCGGTGCGCATTCCGTCCTCGGCGCTCGTCGAGCGCGAGGGCCGGCCGGTCGTCTTCGTGGCGGCCGACGGTCATGCCGAACGCCGCGCGGTCGCGGTCGGCATGAAGACCGATGACACCGTATCCATCACCGCCGGACTGACCGGCGGTGAAGCGGTCGTGCTCGACCCGCCCGCGGCCCTTTCCGACGGCAGCCCTGTTTCAATCACCAAGCCATGAGCGATTCCCAGCCCCCCCTGGTCCGCGTGCGCGGCGTGGACAAAGTCTATCACCGCGGCTCCGAGGACATTCACATCCTCCGCAATCTCGATCTCGACGTGCAACCCGGCGAATTCCTCGCCCTCATGGGTCCATCGGGATCGGGAAAGTCCACCCTGCTCAACCTGATCGGCGGGCTCGACCGTCCCTCGCAGGGCACGGTGGAGATCGGAGGGGAGCGCATCGACTCGATCTCCGGGCGCCAGCTCGCGGCGTGGCGGGCCCGGCACGTCGGGTTCGTGTTCCAGTTCTACAACCTTCTCCCGGTGATGAGCGCCGAGCGCAACGTGGAGCTGCCGCTG
>JAJXYI010000229.1 GCA_021780625.1 bacterium
ACAGTCCTGACACCAACGATGACTCTGTGCCCCCTCTAAGTGTCGCCGGTAGCGTTCGAGGTCCTCTACATAATCGAGGCAATCACTCTTGACGACGTCAAGACCGTACCACTGCATGAGATCACGAGCAGCTGCGTCGACATGCCGCGTGACAACCAAGCCCGCGCTCTCCATCAGGGCCTCGCGCGGGCCTCTTTGCGGACCTGAGCCCAGACGAGACGCGACTCTGTAACGGATGCAGCTATCGCTCATCTGAACCCCCATCGCCATCCAAAAGCGGGCGGCCACGTTGTTGTTCCCCTGCGTCAACTGTGCCGGAAGCCCATATCGGCTTATCGTCGGGAGTGCCGTAAGCATCTCCGTGCCGTGCTGCTGCATTGCCGCGTACTCGTCCAGGAGAAGCGCGTGCCCGCTCTCGAATTCTCTCGACTTCCCATCGTCCTGCTCAGGCTCTGTGCCTAAAGTCCCCTGCCACTCGGCATTACTCCCGGGCGTCAGCTTGCTGAGTTCCTCGAGATCAACCTGCAGCCCTTCGGAGGTACTCCCCATCTCAACGAGTTTCGGCAACGTGAGCAGCGGCGACCCGGTCAATCTGACGACCCACGGCCAAGACGCCCATTCCTTATGCGCGAACCCTGTCCGCTCGACTACGAACCAATCGGTCGGCTTGAGGAGGGAGTCCAGATTCAGATTCCCATTCCGTTTGATGCGCGCGCCTATCCACAGAGACAGGGCTCTAGAGTTCTCGGGCCCGTAGTACAGGTTCACTGGCAGCGCCACGACGAACCCTGGGACCTTGGTTCGCGCGAGCGCCATCTCGAGCTCAAGGTCGAACGACGTTATAAACGCCGCTACCAGAGGCGGTCGGTGAGAGATCTTCCTCTCACACCTCTCAAGCATGCGAGCTTGGGCCTCAAGCACTTGGGCCACGGCCTGGTAAAAGGTTCCAGTGGCGGTGTCCATCCCGGCAGCCCATGAATGCTCGGTCGTGTTCTTGAGGCGATCCGAGATGATACTCGCCACCGGGTTCAAGTCACGAAACCGCGGTTTCGGCGGGCATTGGACCGGCAAGGTCTGCTCAGACGATTCGCAGATATGTACCAGAAGATCGGACCATCCTGGATACAGAGGCGCCCTCGGAGCCATTGCGTGCCAGGCATAATCGGTCAGCAACTGAACATGTGAGTATTCGATTGTCGGGGGGACGTCCTGCTTCTGCAACTGCGTCTTGATCTCCGTAGCCAGCGTCTTTACGGCTCCGGTGAGCGACGGTTCGAGCCCCCCAAGTAGACCCAGGAGCGGCGACGCCCAACAGTGTCGGATCTCAGGGATTTGCTGAGGACCTGTCGCGAGTTCGACCCGGTGTTCCCCCCACTGGCGAAGGGCTCGGCCGGTCGCCGCGGCCACCTCGTGGTAAAGGCGTGTCAAGATGGCGGCTGCAAGTACCAATCTCGCGTCTTTGTCTTGAGCTTTTCCGTTCGCATTGGGGTCCTGGTGGCTCTCGTAGGTTGACGGCGTGGGCCATGATGACAGCCGATCCTCGATTAGCGACTGCGCAAACGACTCGGCAAGTGCACTTGGATCAGTGCCGTCCGGAAGTCGCCCTACGCCTTTGAGCGCCGCCCCGATGGCAGACGGCTGGAACAATTCGACGTCGTCCTTTATCGCTAGTTCACTGGAACAGCCACTGCCGAGAATCAACGTCAGCCACGGAAAGTGCTTATATTTCAACGTCCATTCGGGTACGCCCCCCGTCTCGTTCGGGCTGGGGTCAGCCTGTGTCTCGTTCGGGTCGGGGTCAACCCGCTTCGCCTTCGGCTCGGGGTTCCTCAAGACAGGCTCGTACGCTCTGGCCATGGCGTGGCACAGCCATAAACCCCCGGCCATCCCCAAGTCCACGTTGGGGGTTTTCGCCTTATCCTTGAGGTAGGCATTCCGGCTCTGGTACACCCCTCCGGAAAGACGCGTCGCTTGGAAGTCAGGCATCTGCCGTCTCCTCTGGGAACCGAACGCCGACCACTCGCCCCGTCCACTCCCTCACGACCGACGAGAACGGTTCGCGAAGATCGAACCCCGTGTCGGTCACACCAGTCCGGACAGTCATCCGCGTCACCACGCCGCCACGGTCGGTCAATAGTCCGGCCCGGGTTGCGACATCGAACTGCGAACCCTGCGGCAGAAGCTGCTGGTGCAGCGGCAAGGGGTCGATCCGCGCCGCACGCTGTCCCGTCCAGTGAATCACCAGCACGGCGAGGGGCTTGCTTTCACGTGCCAGTTCCCGCACGCGCAGGGCAGGAGGCCTCGCCAGACCGAGCATAGCCGCCACGTGTTCGAGCGGCAGGCAGGCCCTGCCGGCTTCCACCGAGAGCCTGCTCGACGCCACGGTCGACCCCTGGAACCTTGGGTTCACTTCCGAAAAGCGGAGAACCCCTTCGGCGTCGAGCAAGTAGTCTACGCCAAACGTCCCGAGGTAGCCCATCGCGCGCAACCACTCGCCTATCTTGACGGTGAAGCCTTCCAACTGCTGAAAGGTCCGATGCGGCAAGTCCCTCGCGAGGCCAAAGTCGCTACCGCAGTACCCGAACTCCCGGGTCACGCAGTTCGCGAGGCCGATCAGCTGGACGGAGGGATGGTGAACCGAAACCCCGTCTTTCCAGACTGTCGCGCCGACGTTCAGGGGCAGAACGTCCCTGAGGTAGGGCGCCACGCTGACAAATGCCTCGTCGGCCTGCGGCCACAGCCGGACGAGGTCGTCAGGATTCTCAACGCGCGAGAAGCCCTGACCACCTGACGTCCGGCTCAACCTGAGCAAAACCGGACCCCGGTCGAGCATTTCCCGGGTTCTGAGTTGTTCCTCGTCGGCCACGTAGACCCAGGGGATCGTCGGAATGCCCAGCGAGCCCACGGCCGTCTCGACCCACGGCTTGTGCTCGAACGCGGACTGGTGGGCGCCGAACAGGCCGAGATTGAGACAGCGGTCACGCCGCGCGAACCAGATGGCGGAGAGAAACCGGGACGGGCGGTAGGGTAGCAGGGCGCTCGGCCGGCTGAGCGTGCGGAGCATCGCACGCCGAAACTCCACGACCTCCGCTGTCTGCCGATGGTCGTCGATGTCCCAGCGCTCGAGGTCCACCCGCCGCCCGGTGAGGTTCTCGAGGGCCACGCTCTCGATCGAAGAGCGCCTGTTGTAGGCGCCAATGATGGAATAGGACGCCGACAGGCAGGGCAGGTCCGTGAGCGACTCGACGTCGTCGCCACGTATACCCGCCCAGACGACTTGCCTGTTCCCGAGTGCCTTCGCGACATCCTGGATCAGCGCCGCGCGACTCATCCGCGGACCTCCGGCACGTCGAATTGCAAGATGTGTCCCAGGCCGTCCGAAACCAGCACCCGCCGGCCGGGCCCGCCGTCGCGGACAATCACAACGCCGATCTCGCCTGCCTCGATATCAAGCGACCATGAGCCGAGCTCTCTTGGGACGAGCGAACCGTCCGAATCCGTATCGATTGACGTGATGAGGAGAACACGATCTCGTCCCCTCAGTCCGACTGCCGCCAGAGCCAGCTTCCCGCCCAGTTTCGCCGCGTCGATGCACTCGACGCGGTCCAGGTCGATGTAAAAAAACTGGCTCCTTTCAAGCCCGGATTCATCGATTATCAGGACCTCGTTCTCTATGAACACGGCGTCTCTTGCGCGGTAATTGAGTTCCTTCAATACTCGGAAGTTTGCACTCTCCACGCCGACACGAGACAGGCTCGCGATCACGGTCTCATTCGCGGAACTCATCACGAGGCGCACACCCGAATTGCCTGCCATCGCAATCGCCAGAAGTCTCGCGCCGGGGCAAACTTGGCTCGAACCCGTTTTCCATTCTTCGAGCTTGCCCGTGTAGCGATTCACCCACGCTACCCTGAGCGAGCCATCGACCAGTGATGCGGCAGCCCTGCCTTCGGCGTCAACCACCAATGTGCCCGGCGCGGCTTGTGCACCCACTCTTGCTCCGGGCGACAACAACAGCCTGAACCCGGTGTCCAAGCTTGTAATGCGGCGATCTGATCGGGCAACACCGAGAAGCGTGATCTGGGACCACCAGTGCCGAGTGGAGCATGGGGCGACACCGTGGCGTGCACTCGTCGTGAGCAAACTATCAGCGACGGCAGAAGAACTCTCTTCGGCAGATGTCAGGCGCGACGGCCCAGCGGCACGCCGCGACCAACTGGACAGCAGACCGGCCTCGGAACTACGTCGACGCATTTCATCTACAAGGTCAGCAGCGAACTCCTCGACGACCCTGTCCCGTTCACCCTCTAACTCGCAGAATGGACAGGCGGGACTGGTCTTGGAGGTGGCAACATCGAGGTTGAAGGGCTTGAGCAGGCAACAATTGAAGCCTTGCCTGTAAACGTATTTCGGGTCTTTGAGTTCACATCGACGAGCGTGAAACGGAATCACCACAAAGCTCTTGTCGGTAGCCATCCGATCTATGATCAGGGGCATTTCTGTCAACTGGACCGCCGGGGACACCGCCCATAATCTGCTCGTGATGAGAACGGCTGCTTTCGCTTTACTGATAACCTTCGAGACTAGTTCCTTCCAGTCATTGCCGCCCTGCTGCTGACCTTTGGAATTAAACCACCAGGAATCGTAGCCACGAGTTTGCAGCGATAGCTGCACCTCTTGGGCGAACTCATGGTCTTCTATTACACCGCAGATGAACACCGACACCGTCTCATCATCCATAGCGCTCCTCACCCGTGGGCCCGTGGCTGGTTCGGTCGGCCAGCATCGACCAGGCTAGTCGTCCCCAGGGGACGGCTCCGAACGGCTCCCGCTACTCACCGATCATCCATCGGATACAGTGACAGATTGGTCGTCTGTGCTTCCACGACAACTTCCGTACGGCACGCCCGTAGGTTGTTTCCTCGCCGCGCAGACTGCTCTCAACCCAACAGCCACTCGAGGGCGCGAATCTGGTCCAGGTCCTTCTTCTTCTCCCTTGGTGCCCGCTCGGGCCCGAGTAACGGGTCGAGCTCGTCCCAGGGGACCAGGTCCAAGTGGATCTTGCACCGCTTGCATGCCTGCTTGAGCAGTAGTTCCTTAACGAACCACCGGCTGATGTTGTCCTCGTCCTCGGGCGTTTTATTCCGTGGGTCATCGACGAGCCGTCTATATCCCCTGAGCAGGTATTCCGCGCACCAGCGGCGATGCTCAATCATGGCCAGGGCTTCTTCGACCTTGCCCGCTTCAACGCCCCGCGAGCGCAGGCGGGCAGCGATTCGACGCTTGACGTATGCGTGCGCCGCCGCGAGTCTATTCGATTCCTTGTCTTCCTCAATCACCTCTGGCCAGATCTTCTCGCACCTCGCGTCAAACTCGGCTAGGGTGTATGCATTCAGCGACTCCGGTATGCCGGGGGGCGTATAGCTGCCGTTGATTCTCCGAGCCACGCGGTCGATGCGATCGCCCCGCACCGCCTGTTTCGAGCAGTCCCCAAGGAAGTCGGAGAAGACCAGGATCGGCAGCGACGGGAAGTCGCGGTTGAGCGCCTGCTCGATGTCGGCCCGGTAAACATCCTCCTGAGTGTTGTAGTAGCAAGCCAAGACGATGTCCCGGCCGGCCCGGAGATCCGACAGCCTCTGGGCCAGCGAGTAGGCCATCGAGGCCGACTCAGAAGCGGCCGGGTGCGCAACGATGACCGTGGTCGCCCATGGCCCCTGCTCGAGCAGGCGGTCGCCTTCGAACAGTTCCAGCAGCTTCCGGTCGGACTTGGGAACCTCCAGAAACTTCACGCACGGCAGAACTCTCTCCTTGCGCCACGCTTCTTCAGGGTCGGCCCGCCATGGATCACCGCTGGACCGGGGACGGCCGCACGAAAAGGCCGGATAAGACGCTGTGAAATCTCGACAGGCCTTTGCTGGGTTGCTGGTGAGACAAGATACTGACAGGTCCTTCCCATTCTCGTAGATGCCCTGCTGCAGCACGTGGTGCAGCAGCATGCCGGCCATTGGCGAATCGCCGATCAGGATCACCTCCGCGCCGGAAGCGTCTTTCGAGGCCGCGAACCGGTCCAGCGGCAGTGCCTCGAGGAGCATTCTGGCGGTCACCGATTCCGTGTTGAAGATCCGCAGGTCGAGACTCCGCTTGCTTGGGTCGGGCAGGGCGTTCCGGAGAATGTGAAAGCCCTCCTCCGCCTGCAGCCCGACACAGCAGACAACGGGCTTCGGTCCCAGAACCTGCGCCAGCTCATGGACGACCCGCATATTGGTGTCGTCGGAATCGCAAACAACAAACACGCTGCGGAGTTTCGACACGCCGATGCGACGGATGAGGTGAGCGTCGGCCGCGTCACCTTCGATGAGCGGTACGTGCGCGCTTGCGCACAGATCTCTCGTCGCGTCATCGGGGCGAATCTCAACGGCCATCGTCCGCGTGGGATCCTGTACGCTGTCGACGACCAACTGGCGCCCCCGCCAGCCGACGCCGCAGATTACGTCGTGTTCGTCGGCGGCCACCCGCGATCGCGCCAGCCGATCCACCCATGAGAAGAGCCCGTTCATCAAGCTGGCGATCGTCGTGAGCGCGAACGCGACGGCCAACCAGCGCCCCATGCGGATCAAGGCTGATCCGGCGCCGGTGATCTCGTTGTCGAGCGAGTTCAGCGTGAGATGGCCGATGGCCACTAGAATGCTGTCGAAATAGGCCGCGACGCCAGCCTGATGGCCTGCCCACAGGCTCCAGCCATACCCGATCCCACTACAGATCACCGACGCTGCCCCAAAGCCCGCCGGCAGCGCGACCTGCCAGCGGCGGAACCGGGGCCGGATCGCCAGTTCGACAGGCGCGGAGACGGACATCGTCTGCCACGTGAACGCCTCTCCAGCCGGAAACGGGTTCTTCTTCCGGGGAGTCACGAGCCATTGCAGGTCGAGCGGCGCACGACCGGCGTGGCTCCGTTCACGCTGGCAGGCCTGAGAGATTGCGTACAGCAGCGTGTCGCTGGTACCGCCCTCTTCCCCGCTGCGGACGCCATCCCAGAGCGCGACGAGCACATCCGCCTTTTCAGCGATGTAGCGCCCGGCGTCCCGGTAGCAGGCGGCTGACTCTTCCTGCCTCTTCTGTTCGTCTTTCTCCTCGTTGGGCCACCTGTCCGGGTGCAACGGAAAGTGCACTGCCCTCTCGGCCAGGGAGTCGAACGACCACGGGCATCTCAACGCGCCATCGGACAACTCCCGCGCCCGAACGGCGCTCGCGTAGGCGCTGATGGCGTACGGGTACACGACCTGCAAGGAGACGCTGTCGCCACCGCATTGCTGGAACACCCACGCGGCTAATTGGTCCGCGCCCGCGGCCAGTGACGTGAGGAGCAGCGTGGCCTCGCCTTCGCGGCGGTCCAAGTACTTCGACCACCAGTCTCGCAGCACGGCCTCGAGCCGGCCGATATCGTCCGGCCTCAGGTCAAGATGGCCGATGATCCCTATGGTCGGCATGGTCGTGAGTGGCGCATCAGCTTTCACTCGAAACCTCAATTCGTCTCAGCAGACCCGGCCTGCGGTATCACGAGTAGTAGTACGCCCCGCTGGCATCCGGGAACGTCAGCGTGTTGTGGTGGCAAGGGATACAGCGCGGACCCAATTTCACGCCGTGATGTTCGACGATGTCCACCGCTCGCTCGTAGGCCTCACCGAGCAGTTCGGGGTTCGGTGGCGGCACGTTTCGCAACGGAGTCGCGGGGTCGGGTCGGAACGGGCTCAGGACCGGATCGCATCCACGTTCAGCTAGCGCCTCGACCCCTCGCAGCGTGTCCTCCAACGGCTCCAGCCCAACAAGTAGTAACGACCTCACCCGGCCGGGGCCGAACAGGGAGGCCGCTCGCGCGATGGTGGCGAGATACGCAGTTCTCCCAACCTTCGCCTTGTTCGCCATTACCTGAAGGGCGCGTGTCTCGTCGTACATCTCCAGATTGATCGATAGCCCGTGCACGCCAATCGCGTGCAGCCGGTCTAGATGCAGGAGGCCCGGCATCGGTGCCATCATGATGTCCACGGCCGTTGACGGAAATGTCTCACAAACTCGGCGGTAGACCTCTTCCAGATAGCCGTAATCATCCGGCAACGGTGTGCCACCGGAGATGAGCACGTGCCGGGCAGGCAGCGTCGCGTCGCCGAGCGCCCGGGAGACGGACTCCACCAGGCCGTTCGGATCCTTACATCGATAGGGCCGCTTGTACGGCATGTCGCAGAACTGGCAGGTGTTTGCACACCCCTCGATCGGCGATATCCGGACCCGGTCGGTGTGCGTAATCGCGTAGTTCGTGAAGCGCTCACCCTGACTGTTCATTTCGTCGTAGTAGTCGGGGACCGGAACGGGGATTGCCGCGATCTCCAGGCGACCGTGCCTGAGAATGAACCCGTCGGCGCCCGCATCGAGGACTGCTGCGGGTGAGGTGACGAAATTTGGGTTGAAATCAACGATCGGCGCATTGACCCACACGTCGTTCTCGAGCCTAAGAGAGATGCCGGAGGTGGACGGGTAGTCGGCGAGGGTCATCGGACGCTTCGAACTGCCGGTCCCGGTAATGCGGTCCCGGGCAGCCGCGGTCACTCTCATGCCCTCGGTCATGAGTATGATCTTGAGTCGTTGCACCTCAGTCAGCATGTGATTGCCTCGACCGCGCACGATTCTACGACACGATCAGTCGGGCTGAGTCAGATTTCCGCAACCGCGGAGGCCAGCCGACGGCGCCCACCGTCTCGTAGCGCTCACGCCGCGCCGAGCTTCTCCATCGGCTCCAATGGTGATCCTCTCCACCCACTTCACGGTTCCCGTGCCACGGATTCCGTCGAAGGACAGGACAACGGAGCCCGGCGCCGGCCTCGATTGTCAGACGAGCGGAACGATGACCACCTATACCGGGCGGAGGAACAGCTCCACACCGCCCGCCACCGCCTCCACCGCGTCCCCGTCGAGCGACTCCTTCTCAAGCAGCGCCCCGGCCAGCGCGTCCAGCGCCGTGCGGTGCCGCTCGAGGAGTTCCACGGCCGTCCGGCGTCCCTCCTCCAACCAGCAGGCAAGACGCTGTTCGAGCCGGTCGCCGAGCGCGGAATGAATCGCCGGCAACGCCGCCGGCACCACGAGGCCGAACTCGGCGTCAAAAGCCCACTCGGCCACCGCGGCGTGCGCCAGCTTGGTCGCACGCCGCAGGTCGCTGCTTGCCCCGCCGGTCACCGCGTCATCCCGCCCCGAAGCCGCGCGCTCTGCCTCGCGGCCGGCCAGACAGACCGCAATCTCCTTTCGAACGTCGGCCACGCTGATCGACCGCCGGCGCTCGTCGGATTCCGGCGCGAGGAAGCCGAGCGCCCCGCTCTCGTTCGGCACGATGGTCAGGTACTCGATGCGGCGCTCCGGGAACAGGAGGCGGTGGACGACGGCGTGCCCCGCTTCGTGATAGGCCGTCTGCCGGCGCTCCTCCGGATCGATCTCCGCAACCTCCCGGTTCGCGCCGAACCTGACGGCTCGGCTCGCGGCCGCGAGGTCGGCACCGGAGATCTCCGCCCGCCCGTCGGCTGCCGCGCCGTAGACGGCCTCCCGCACGATCCGGTCGAGCAACGCCGGCGTGCAGCCGGCCGTCGTCCGGACCAGGCCGTCGAGATCGACTTCAGGGGCCGCCCGGATCCCGTGGAACCGCCGCTCGAAGAACTGCCGGCGGGCCGCGGCATTCGGCGGGTCGATCGGGATGATCTCGTCGAAGCGGCCGGGTCGCGTGAGCGCGGGATCGAGCGCCTCCGGGTGATTGGTCGCCGCAAGCACGAAAACGGGCCCGTCGCCCGCCTTGAAACCGTCCATCGACGCGAGCAACTGGTTCACCACCGAGGCGCGCCAGTCCGCCGTGTCCTCGCGGCGCGCCGACGCGATCGCGTCGATCTCGTCGATGAAGACGATGGCCGGCGCGTAACGGCGGGCGCGGTCGAAGACGTCCCGGATCCGCTGCTCCGACTCCCCCGCCCACTTGGACTGGATCTCGGACGCCGTGAAGGCCAGGAACGGCAGCCCGGCCTCCCCCGCCAGCGCCCTGGCGAGCAGCGTCTTGCCGGTGCCGGGCTGGCCGGCAAGCAGGAAGCCGGTCGGCGGCGGCACGCCGTAGGCGCCGAGCGTGCCCGGGTTCGACAGCCACCGGTGGACCTGCCTCAGCCGGCGCTTCGCCCTCTCGAGGCCCGCGACATCGTCGAACCGTTCGAGCGGGATGCCGGCAAAGGTCACCGCGGCCGCGCGGTCGCTCGCGTTGACGACGACCTCCTCGCGGAGCCCGTCGAGCTCGCCGACCAGCCGTGGGCCGGCGGGGTCCCACCGGTAGCCAACCTGGAACGACACGCGCTTGCGAGCCCGCCCGAGGCGGTGGATGACCGCCGAGTGGCGGACCTCGGCCAGCACCTCGCACAGCCGCGCTTCGAACGCCTCGAACGGGTCGCCATCCGGCCTGTGCTGGCAGGCGAGAAAGCCCTTCGCCCCGCCCTGCCGCATCACGCGCGCCACCACGGCGTCGAACGCCGCCCGGCCGCCGGGGTTCTCGCTGAACAGGTACACCGGCAGCGCCGGCACCGAGGACCTGAGCGTGCCCAGGATCTCGAGCGCGGCTTCGACGCGCGAACTGGCGGCGCCTTCGTTGATGCTGAGGTCGAGCAGCACCAGGTCGGCGCGCACGTCCTTCAACCGGCCGAGGATGTCCTCGCCCGGCCGGACGTGGGTCACCAACGGCCTGAAGGCCGCGCATCCCCGCTCGATGACAGCAGGCAGGTGGTCGTCGTCGTCGATCAGCACGAGGCGCGGCCGGTCCACGTCCGCATACTGGGCCGCCAGAAACGTGCGCGCGCCCGGGCCGACTGTCAGGTCCAGGGCCAGGCGGTCCAGCCCGGCGCCGCAGATCTCGTCGCGACACTGCTCGAAGGATCGACGGATGATCTCGGCACCCCAGGCCGCGCCGGCCGACGCGACGCGCCGCGCGTCGAGGTCGGGCAGGAGCGACAGGAGGAAGACCAGCCGCGCGTCGTGGTCCGCCCGGATCTCCGGCAGGGTGACACCGATCGCGGGCTCAGGCGTGAGGCTCGCGTCGAGCAGTTCGAGGTAGTGCCCCGCATGAAGCCGGTTGAAGACGACCGCTCCCCCCTTGGCCAGCCTCGAGACGAACTCGGGCGATAGCGCGGGCTGCGCCGTCTCGGCCCCGACGTCACGGCGCGTCCGGGCCGACGAGAGCAGGTCGAAGACGGCCGACGGGGCCAGCGCGGCGTCCCGAAGCACGCCGCTCTCGTTGTCGGCGCCGAAGAACTCCCGCCCGAGATTGGTCGTGAACACGAGCCACGCCTCGCGGAAGGCCACGGACTTCTCGAGCGCCTTGTCCACGACCTCGCCCTTGTCCAGGACGGACAGGAGCGCCTGGATCGTGCTCTCGTGCGCCTTCTCGATCTCGTCGAACAGCAGGACCGACTTCGGGTGCTCCTTCACGAATCCGGTCAGCGTCCCTGGACGGCTGCCCTTGTAGAACTGCTCGGCGCCGAACAACTGCTCGAAGCTCTGGGGGCCGGCGAAGCTGCCCATGTCGAACCGGCGGAAGCCGTACTCGCCCTGTTCGGCCTCCTGGAGCGCGGCGGCAAAGCTCTCGGCGAGGAGTGTCTTGCCGACACCCGGCGGCCCGAGGAACGTGAAGATGCCGCGCGGCCCTTGACCGCCCTGCGCGACGCACGCCTGGAAGTAGGCGTGGCCGAGCATCGACACGGCGTTGGCCTGCCCGAGCACGCGGGTGTTCAGGCGGGCGACGAGCGCCTCCATCTGGCCCAGGATGGCGTCAAGCCGCGCGGCGAGCGTGACGACGTCCAACGCCGGCGGCGCGCCTGGGGCAGCGAAGACTGGCGCCTGCTCGGGCTCTGGCCTGGTTTCGACTTTCACGGCGGAACCGTCGTGACCGTTCCTCTTGTACCAATCCCGAACGATTGGGTGGATGCCGGGCTGTAGCTGTCGAACGAGGCTCCCGGGCTCCAACTGGGCATCGCCGCTCTGCGCGGACGCTACGACTGCGGCCAGCGTCGAGTCGAAACCGAACTTGCGGGCGGTGGCGTCCTCGGCAGGCACGTGCAGCGCCGAGTCGTACAGCGCCAGCACCTGTTCCGGCCACTCGATGTGGCCGTCGCCTTTCAGGAACGTGAGTTCCTGCGTCATGAGGCCATCGTGGGCCATGGCGTAGACGCCGCACAGCACGTCCTCGACGGCAAGGCGATCGCGGCGCGCGGCAATGGCTGACCGCTTCGCCCATTGGAACAGTGCGTTGGTCCTGGCATCCATGATCGGTGGGGCTCCGTCAGACCTCGGTGATCGCGGGGCTCCCCGCGGAAGGTGCCTGACGCGTGTCGAAGCTGGCAATGAGCGCCTCGACGAGCTTCGCCCGCTCCTTGTCTGCCGGGTCGAGGCTGGCCTGAAGGCGCTGCAGCGCGAGCCGCATCTCTGCCCTGGGATCGCCCTCTGGCGGGAACTCGACCACGCCGTCCTTCAGTGCACGGACCAGCACGGGGTAGTACTCGTCGATGATCCCGGCCAGGCCCACGATGCACCGTTCGAGCTGCTTGCGCGTGACCTTGCCGTCCTCGAGCGGAAACTCCACGATCGGGCGGATTTCGCCGTCGGTGGCGTCGAACTCGAACTGGATGAGCTTGGTTCGCCACTGGACCATCGAGCACGCGCGAAGGAATGCATCAGCGTGGTCGCCCGTTGCCTTGAACGCCATGGGCGCAAACACCTTCAGGTACTCTCCGTTCTCCAGCAGATCAACGAGAACCAGAAGGTCCTTGTCGCCGTCTCGGTCGAGGTACTGCTTCATCCCGAAGCGCATCCCAACCTGCGCCCGCGGCCCCCGCTGGAACCGGAATCCGATCTCAGTAAGCAGGGCCTCGACTTCTTCGATGGTCATCGCCATAAACTCGTCGCTCCTCGTGAAGGTGAAGTCCCGGGTCCGGGTTCCTGGACTCCGCTCAGTACGGCGGCCTGGGGCCAACGAGATCGCACCGCCTCAACGCAGGTCCACGATGCTGCGCGGGTCCGCCACCATGGCGTTCGCCTCAGGGGAGGCCTGGCCGACCTGCCAACCGCGGCCCGTGGTCTCGCAGTAGTAGTAGCGCTCCCCTTGGTGCTCAAACCACAGCTTGCCCTCGCCTGGCATGTCTTCGGGCACTCCTCCCACCGCAACAGCGGCGTGCCGCGCCGTGTCGTTCAGCAGGCCGAGGACAGGAAAGCCCAAAGCCTTGAACAAGGTGGCGGCCAGCGCCGACTTGCAATCGCAATCACCGCGACCGTCGTAGAGCGTCTCGGCCGCCAGCCGACAGTACTCCTTGCGTTTCTGGATCTCGTCACAGTCCTCGTCCAGAGCGTAGGCAATCGCAGGTTCCTGCACCAGTCCGAGAACCGCCTGGATGGTCTCGATGGCGCTGAACTTACCTTCCCTGGCGGCTCGGGACAACGCGGCCACGGTTCGGGAGACCTGGCGGCTCCGCCACCCTTCGGCGACAATCTTCTGGAAAGACGTCCCGTATTGGTCCACTGCGGCCGCGGGGTCGCTGAAGAACGGGTTGTGCGTTCGGATGTCTCTGATCTCGTCCCGCTGGTACGGGACCGTCACCTCGAGCTGGCAGGTCCGGAACCCGCTGTCCATCTGCCAGGAGTAGTGCTTCCGCTCACCCTCCCCGTCACCCTCGTCCTCGGGCGTGCCGGGAGGCAGTTCCGGAGGCACGAACTCCCGGGGCTGGACCTCCCACGGAGTCCGCGGCGCGAAGATCGACACGGCGAAGAACCCAATTGCCATTGCAGCGTAGAGAGGCACGAAGGGCCAGTAGGCGGGGTGCCACAACGTGAGGACCGCCAGGCCGATCGACGCGAAGATCCCCACCGGCGCCCAGTAGCGCAGGCCGGTCGATCGGTTGAAGAGGATGACGTAGTCGAGCACCCTGTCGTCCGAGCTCAGCAGCATTCGCTTGAGCAGGTACAGGACCGCCCAGATGGCCAGGAACACCGAGAGGCCGGGCGCGAGGCCATTGAGCGGAACCGTGCCGCTCCACCCGTCCAGCGCAGCGAATGGATGGTCCCAGAACCAGAGTCTCATCTGCGCCGGGAGGAAGAGCAGGCCGAAGAGGAACGCAGCGGGTAGTGCGGTGTCCCACTTCGCCGTCGGATCGCGATAGGGCAGCGTGTCGGGCGTGCCCCACCCGTCGCCATAGAGCAGGATGGCGGCGCCTCCCTGCGCCAGCAGCGTCATCACGTTGTCGGTCGCGTGCCTGAACCGGCCGAACTCGACGACTTTGAACGGTGGGGGCACGGCGCTGGGAAGCACGGGCGCATGCAGCCTGAGGAAGAGGTCCCACCACGTTCGCCGCCCCTGGCGTTCGACATCGCCGGCATGATGGGATTCCGGAGCCGGCAACCTGCGCACGGGCGCCAGGTCCTTCGGCTCGACCTTCCCAACCTCTCTTGCCTGTTCGTCGCCCAGCGCCAGGTTGTAGAGGCGCAGGTAGGCATCGTGGTCCCGAATGCTGAACTGCCCCACCAGGCGCACCCTCCACGGCTTGGTCAGGTCAAGGAGGGTGCCGTCCTTGCGGATCCGGCCGATCAGCACCGGCACGCGGAACCCCCGGATCACCACGTACTGATAGAGGTTGCAGCGAGGCCAGAACACGTAGATCGCCAGGCCGGCGAGCAGCAGCGCGGGAACGCCCAAGATGAGATGCATCGCAACCATCCCTACAACAGAGGGTCGATGTCTTCCGACGCGGGACCTGTCCCGGCGGACGCCGGAGTGTTCCCGGGCGACTGCTGCCTGATCGCTTCAGCGGCGCGCCGTGTGTCCCCCGAAAGCGTCGCCCACTGGTCCGTCGCAGGATGGAGAAGGCCGACGTCCTCGGCGTGCCCCTCCACGCGCGTCCAACCGGCGACGGAGACACAGGCCTCATCCGCTTCGATGTTCGTCCCCCGCAGCCTGGAGACGGCGGGAACGTCCCTCCAGTGTTCGAGGCTGCAGTAGCCGGCAAGCCCGGTCAGGTCCCCGGGGACCTGGAGCGTGGAGTCCCCAGCCTGTTGCAAAAGGTCTGGCGCCTGCGTTTTCCACTCCCAGCTGATTGGCCGGATGTCAACCTCGACCGATGGGTGCGCCAGGTGTTTCAGGATCTCGGTGAACCTCCGGTCCCTCGCCACGTGCCCCTCAACGCGGAGGCCGGCGGGCCGCTCGATTCGCTCCCTGCAAAACGCGTGAAGCGACGCGCCGAGGTTCGTCGAATACGCCTTCGAGTCGCCGCCTACCTCCGTCAGATAGCGCTGCAGCACCCCGCCACTGTCACCGTCGAGGAAGGACGCCGAGAGGGCATCCTTGTCGGCGGGGTTGAGAGCGGCCGGCAGTCTCATGCCTTGCGGAGTCTCCACGCCGATGTCCTGAGGGCGGGTCAGCTGGCAGCTCACGCCGCGCGGCGGCACCTGGAACACGTCGAACAGCTCCCTCTGGAAATCGTTCACGGGATAGAGGCTCTCAGGAGCCGCCGGGAACGTCGGCTGAATCGAATCGGCGCGGGCCGCGACCTCCGTCGCGTGCTGCGCCAGGGCGGCTCGAACGTCGCCGATGGCGCCGGCTGCCAGCGTCGTCGCCTCTTCCTGGACGTGGCGCACCACGGCGGCGACGTATTGGAGCAGGCGCTTCCGGAGCAGCGCGAGTACGGAGAACTGATAGCGGCAGGCGGCGATGGCCAAGGGCACGAGCCCCAGGAATAACTGCCAGGGAATCGGATGGGCCCCGGCGTGGCGCAGGATTGGAAACAGCGGTTCGAAAAGTCCCGCGAGAAGCGGCGCTCCGACTGCCAGAACGAGACCGAGCGCGGCGGCCTGAAGCCAGAGCGCTCCGGGCACCGGGTGAGCCCTGATCGCACCGCACAGGGCGCTGTAGAGCCGCTTCTCCTCTTCCTCCGACAGTGTTCGCGGCGCCCTCTCGAGGAACGGCCGCAAGTGCCGGTCGACGTCGAAGAGTGATTCGCTTGGGAGGTCCGCTGGGCCGGCAACCGCCTCGGTCAGCACACGGGTGTAAGCCACGACCTGCGCGAGGCTCCGCGGCCCCGCCCGGCCGGCGAGGATGGTCCCGACCCCCTCGTCCACGCTGCCCAGCAGCCCGCTCTTCTCGTCGGCCCCACGGAGCGCCTCCCTCTGCCACTCGGCCAGGAACTCCTTGAGCCGGGCGATGTAACTCAAACGGAAGACCTTCGCATACTCGCTGGCCCTGAACGGCAGGCTCGCGAGGTGGCGCCTGAAATACGCGCGAAGCAGGGCGCGGCGGGCGAAAGCCCATGGCGACACGAAGCGTCCATCCGTATCCTGGCTCTGTTGCCAGATGCCGATTGGGAACTCGAGTCGCGGCCGGTGCCGGTGGTTGGCCAGGCTCTTCAGCAGTTCACTCGGCGAGAACCTGGCCTGCTGCCCACCGACGAGCGTCTTCGCAGCATCCCGATCGACCGCAGCAGCCGGGACTCCCGTTCCCATCCGTGGCCAGAGCACCTCGGCCGACTGGGCAGCCAACCCCGACTGCTGTCGCTCCCAGTCGAAGAAGATCCCGCACGCCCCCATCACCAACGCCGGCGGGTGGTTCAGCCGGGTCAGCGTGCCCGGGACCCGACTGTCGCCCACCATCAAGTGGCCCCCACACGCGGCGAGGAGCGCCGCGGCCCCGTCCTTGTCGTTCAAGTACGGGTATCCGTCCCGGTGGCTCACCGTCTGGTTGACCCCCTGGACCAGAACCAACATGTCCCAGACCCGGCGCGCCTCCGTTACTTCCGCCTGCTGCGTCGCCAAGGCCGCGAGCAGCGGGAGCGTCTGCGCATCAGATTCCGGGGACAGGAACAGCAGGCCGTGGATGGCGAGCGGCCTGTCGGGACAGCTGGCCAGCCAGGCGAGGCGGAGACGCTGTGCTTCTACCGCGAAGGCCTGGCGAGTCGGGGTCGCGCCGGCATCCCCCAGGAACAGGATGTTGAGGGCGGTCTCGTCCTGCGGGCGAAAGCCGGCCGGGACCAACCAATCGCAACCGGAGACAAGCGCGCCGCGGGCCTTACCCGATATCCCGCGCTGCAGCAGGCCCCACCAATTCTCCTTGATGCCGGCCCTCTTCGACCAGGTCTCCAGCGTTGCCCGCAGCGTCGACTCGAGCCGTTCGCCCGCGACGGCACCCGAGCCGCCCACCAGGTTGATGAGCAACCAACCCTGCATGCATCCACCTCGCTGGGATACCTGTTACATCCCGTCGTCGACATCCGAAGGTGTCGTTCCCGGTTGCTCCTTGGACTCCGTCGCCTTGGACGATTGGTTGGCCCTTACGGCCTCGAGCAGCTTCTCTCCCCCGGCGACCAGGGCATTCGCGAGATCCTCGTAGTGCCGCTGCAACCTCCCCTTCGCCCCCGCGCCGAGCTTCTTCTCGACCGCCGCGAACCCAGCGGCGACTTCGTCGCTCCACGTGACGTTGGCGTAGCGCCGCACATGGGCGTCATACGCCACCATCGCCGACCAGAACTCGGAAATGCCGTCGAGTTGTTCGAAGATCTGCGCGTGGTTGGAGAGGCCGGAAATCGTCACATAGTCTTCGGCCAGCAGGGCCGGACGTGGAGATTCCTCGAATCGGGTCAGGTACAGGACCTGGTTGCCGGCTGCCCCGTCCGTCTTCGTGATCAACAACGGCGTGAGTTCCCGCTTCTGCCTCCCGCGGTAGCGTTCGTCCGCGTCGAAGATGCCGGCGAGCAACTTCCTTCCAGCCGCCGATTCCGCAAGCTGACGGTAAAGCAGGGCCAACGCGTACAATTCGAGCTTGTCCTTCTTCTCCAACCGCTTCGACGCCGCCTGCTTCAGCGTCGCCGCGATTCCGATCCGCAGGAACCGGCCGTCGATGTGCGGCACAAACGTCAGCCCATTCTCGACCCACCGCCGCTTTTCCTGCTCGTAGGCCTCCCTGTAGGGCCCCTGGTAATCCCCGTAGTCGCGTAACGTGTAGCGGAACCCCAGCTTCACCCGAATCAGGCTGTCCGAGCTCCCGTCGGCAATCCACTTCATGTCTTTTCGGGCCGGATCGAAGTGCAGCTTCTCGGCCAGCGCGAGATCACCTCCGGAGTAGATCCAATAAAGCTCTGGGGAGTGGTTGATCATCGGAGCAAAGGCCTGGACGTTCTTGTCCTCGAATTTCGCCTTGATGACCTCCCGCTCGCCATGGGTCAGGCCGTCGAAGCGAGCCTTGAGACTCTGCTGCCGCTCCGCGTTGATCCGAACATCCCGGGTGGCGAGCGAAGCGATGTAAGCGGCCGCCACCTCTTCGAGCGTGGCTGCAAGCCTCGCCGGCGTCCACTTGTCGAGGTCCGCCATGTATCCCTGGCGGAAGAACGCGATCCCGCCGACCTCGTCGACGTATCCTTTGAGCCGCCCCGTTGCGGGCTGATCCGCCAGCATCTCCACCAGGAGCTTGTGCAGCCCGCCTATCTCTGAAGCCCGCCCGAAGTCGGACCCGCAGCGAAGCGCTCGTCGTCCGTCCGTGTCCCTAGGAACGAGCCGGTCTTCGTATAACTGGGCAAAGAGGTGACCGCTCGCCCAGCTTCCGCCCTGGACAAACGCCGCGACCCGGGGGAGGTAGGTCGTCGTGACGGCCTGCTCGGTGTCCAGAAACTCTTTTGCCAGCGCGAGTCCGAAGAGGTCCTTCAGGCCGTAATTCGCCTGTGGCGTCTCTGGCGCCGCATGGCCCGGGGTACTCCGGGTCGTGGCCAGCCGGCCCACGAAGGCCGCGATCATGCCGGCGAGGTCGGCCCCCCATATGTCGAGAATGCCACGCTGACCTTGGCACAGCTGGTCGACCACCTCCACCTGACGTCCGAGCACCCACAACTCGAGTTCGACCCGGTTGCGGTCTTCCAGGCATCCACGCAATTCTGCAACCGCGCGCTGCGACCCGGATTCAGAACACTCCTTCTTCGCGGCCATGATCTCTGCCTGGAGCCTGGCGAGGTCGGCTCGCTTCTGGTCGATGGCCCTCGAAAGACCGGGCTTGCTGCCCGAATTGGAAACCAGCTCAGTACAGAGGATGTCCAGGCTGTTCACGACTTCCTTCGCGGCCGTGAGCCCCCAGCGGAGCACCCCATTCTCGATTTCGGCTCCCAGCCCCTTCTTGATCGCCGACAGCAGGACGCCACGGGACCAGGCGCCAGCCCGGAAGGCCTCGTCCAATTCCCTCTTTTTGGCTTCTCGAACCTGGTCGGCGGCACTTTCGAAGGCAACCAGAACATCCTGGTTCTTGGCCTTCGACTTGTCATGCCTGCCTTTCGCATCCTGGAACAGACCTCCCGGCAGGTCGAGACCGCGCGATGCTTCCTCTGATGCGTCTCGCTCCAGGTTGGCAGCGCCCGGTCTGGCCGCATCTGCGAACAGGAAGCTACGCACGTGCTCTCGGAAGACCCCGTCCAGGTAGGCGTTGCGCTGGGTCACGTCGGGCATCACCTCGACGAAGTCCCGTCCGACGACACCGCCGAACAACTCCCAGGCAAAACGGCGCTCGAAGTACCGATCCATCAGTTCCCCGGGATAGCGGAGCGCCCGGTACCCGAGAACCGCGAACGCGGGAACGGCCCCCTTCGACCGGTCGGTCGCGTAGTGCGAGATTGCGGAGTTTACCGTGGCCGCGTCGACCGCGCCCTGGACGAGCCCGGTCGCCCAGTAGTAAAGCCCCTCGGCGGCATTGCTGTACATCTCGCCCTGCGTGCTGGGCTTCGAGCCTTCGGTCACGTCATCGATGCAGAAGGCAAAGGTGAAGGGAGAGAACGTCCCGGGCCTGCCCACGGCAGACGGCCGAACCGACACCTCATCAAAGCCGAGCCCCGCAAGGCTCCCTCCGTCCCACCGGTCCTCGAGCAGCGATTCCATCTCGTTGAAGAAGGCGTACGCGTTGCTCGCGTAGCGCCTGAGGGTGGTCTCGCTGGCCCTGAGTGACCGATACGTCTCGATGTAGGAATGGGGCATCAGCAGAACGCCGATGATTGTCGGGTCGCCTGCGCCGTCCGCCAAGGTCTGCCGCCAGGCTCGGTGCACGAGGTTGGCGACATCGAGGAACATCGAACTCCCGGTCCCGCCACAGGTTCCGCTGGCCAGGTAGATCGTGAGGCCTGCCGGATCGACGTTAGCACCCTCCCCTACCAGATCCCTGATCGCGCTGCTGACCTTCGTCTCGATGTCCCCCCACTTCGCCCAGAGACCTATCCTTCCCTGCTGCCGGTTCGCCCCTGCCCCTTTGACCATGGGCTTGTTCTCGAGGCTTCGAGCGCCCTGCGGATCGACCCACGCCATGAAACGCTGCTCGCTCGGGCCACGCGACGACGTGCCATCGATCTGGGTGTAGGTGTGGTGAGGATTGATGCCACCGAGGGTAATCGCCTCGGCACCTCCATCGACCCAGCCTTCGCCAAGGCGGGCGGTGTATTCGCGCTGGATGTCGTCGAGATCCGCCGACGTGGTGTCGATGAAGATGAACCGACACTGTTGCTTCAGGCGGGCCTGGTCCGGTGTCCTCAGAAGGAACTTGGCCTTGAGATGGCCCATGGTGGACGTGCCGGCGCCCCCGAGGCCGATGAACAGTGCGCTCTTCATGCTGTCCTCCGAGAAACGGTCTTAAGCAAGTTCAATTCCAGGTCAGCGAACTGACTCCGAGCGTGATTCGCGATCCTCTGGGCAAGGGCACCCATCCACCGCCGGCTGACCGCGACTTCATTCCCGGCCACTCGATATTCCCCGTCCCCTGCTCGATTCGCACGTAGGTACCGCGGCGCATCCCCTTTTCTTCCCCGGTTCTCACCGCCCGGAGCGTCAGCCTCCAGGCTACTCGAGGGACCACCCATCCTTCCCCCGCCGCTACGTTTCCGACCGCAAGCCTCTTCAATCTCTCGCCACTCGTGACCACTCGTGTACCGACGCCGGCGACGAACAGTTCGCCGCGGATACGCTCGGGCCGGTAGTTGTAAGCCACCGCCCCAACGAAGGCAAAAAGACAGGCCAGGCAGGCCGACGCGAGCCAGAGCGGAACGATGCCGTGCTTGACGGTGACGGGGACCTCGGCGCTGAACTCGAACGGAACTTGCGGTTGAAGATTGAGCCGCGCAATCTCATCATCGGGACGAGCAGTCCATGTCCCGGCCAGCCGGATAGTCACCCGCTCGTGCTCCGTGGAAGACAGCCACGGATGACCAGACCACGTCACCGTGCCCACGGGAAAGCGCACCACGTCGCCTGTTGTGGACACCGACGCGGGCAGTGGCGCCTGAGCGATGTGGGCACCGTCATCTGAACCGCCGCTGAAGACCGACAACGCCTTCGGCGTGACGGACCCGACTGCGGCCGCCCCCGGCGTCGGGAGAAGCACCAGGGACAATTGCGTCCTGTCTCCCAGCAACGGGCACGCGCTCTCAACTCTGACGAACGCCAGCGGGGTGCGCATCAGGTCCTGTCGCACGATCGCTTGCAGCTTACTGCGGGCAATCTCCGCCTGGCGCCGCGCGAACCACGCTGAGAGCGCGGCGGGGCTGTCGATTCGCTGCCACTGGAGTTCACGAAACACCGCCTGAACCAGGTTCAGGTTCCGGCCGGTTCTCGCATCTCCGAGGTTGAGCACGAACGCCTGCACGTCGAGGATCTTGTTCGAGAGCACCGACGTCCGTGTCGCGACCAGCTTTCGCCAGGCAGGAGACATCGGAGAATCGTCTCGCCGGAACGGACTCCCGGCCGGCGGGTCCGCGTCGAAGTCGGTCACGAGGAACACGAACTTCAACCGGTTCCCCCCGGGCCGGTTCAGCTCTTCGATGACCTTCTCCACGCCGGCACCCAGGTCGGTCTTGTCGTCGGTCGGGGCGTGCAGGGAGTTCAGCGCCGCCCCAATCTGCTGGCGAGTCTGCGGACTGATTGGGGCAGGCGTGACGAGGAAGCCAGCCGCGCTTCCGAAGGCCAGGATCGAAACGTAATCACCGTCTGGAATGGCGTTGACGAATGAGGCGAGCGAGCCTTTGACCTCGGGCCAGAACTTCTTCA
The DNA here is from genome assembly GCA_021780625.1 of bacterium. The sequence goes on from JAJXYI010000229.1 coordinate 22,105, forward strand.
TCGACTTGGAAATGTCGAGGGCGACGACGTAATCGGCGGGCTCGGCGATGCCAACCCGCTGTGTGAGGACGGGAAAGTCCCTCCTGAGGAGGGACGCTTCGTCTGGCTTCGCTCCCGAGGATGGCCCGCCTCTGGTCACGACGATGGCCGCGACGAGAACAACGGTCAGGAGATTCGGGAAACGCCGAGCGAGCGAACCTCTTCCCTCATTGCCTGAGCATCCTGATCGGATGGGCTCGCACAGACTCACCATTCACCTCCCAGTCGCCCCCGCTCCGCGAATAACCACGAATCCGAAGTCCTCGGGGGGTTCGCCGAAAACGGCGATCGTCAGACCGCGGCCCCCATATTCCACTCTTCCACCGGTGTTCGGGCGCCGCCGTGCCGGAAAACCCGCGCTTCTGTTGTCGTCGTGGATCCAGTCTTCACGAGACCGTGGACCGGAGCCTCAGCGATGGAGGCTTGCAGGCAGCTAGTCGGGCTCTGTCCTTCTTCCCTTGCACCGGGGACACTGCCCGCTACCGTTGCAATAGATGCACTCCATGAAGTCCTTGAACCCCTGCTCTCCGCAGGGCGCGCACTTGCGCCTGCCACTGCATTGGAAGCACGGTCTATTGTCGGCCATGTCGCTACCTGTGAAACCTGCTCGGACCGGTCGCCGATCGCCCTAATCGAGGGGGATGTTGCGGTATTCGACTGCAGTCTGTCAACTAACGAGTCTGGCAATCATGCTGCTCGGTGGGCCATGTGCCACTACCGAGCCTCCGGTTGAGTCACGCGTGAACACCTGGGACCGGCATCGGGTGATCGGCCAACCACGCGGCAACGTCTCCGCGGTTGAAGACATACCACTGCGGGTTCTGATCTTCGCCTCGCTCCCACGCAAACCAGTTCGCGACGACTCGCCAGATGTTATCCGACCGACGATTCCACATCGGGTTACCCGCTTCGTCGCTCATGTGAATCAAGTACAACGCAAGAATGGCAAGCCGCGCTTGCGTCGATCGTCTGGGCGGAACGGTGCGGGGGTTCGAATCGTCGAATATGAAGCGAAGCTTACCAGCGATGAGGTCCGTCAGCGTCCGAAGCACTCCGCCCTCGGCGTAACGATCGGCGAACTCCTTCCAGTTCAACGGCTTCACGACCCGCGGATGCTTGCTGACGAGCATCTCATCCGCGATGATCTCGATCTGCTCGCGATAGAGAAACTCCTCACCCGGATAGCGGCCGGAACAGAAGATAGGCTCCAGGTGAAGTTCGTAATGTGCCAGGAACTGCGCCTGCTCGTCCGAAAGCGGCCTGGTCCACCGCGCGTTCAGAGCCGTTCTCATCGCCGCGATGAGTTGGAATAGAAGAAAGGCCAGTCTGATGCTCAAGGTCTTCTCGGGATGGGCAGGGTCCACATTCGTCGATCTCATGAAGCCCTGAAGGCGGCGGAAACGCTCTCTCTCGGCATCATCCTTGTTGATCTCCGTGCCGGCCAAGAAATAGATGGAGGCTATCTCGCTCAATCGGGGGAGCAGTTGATCAACGTACTCGAGGATCAACAGCCGGTCGGCGTTGTCAGACTCCTGATACTGCCGCTGGCGTAATCGGTCCTCGCGCTGCTCGGTGGCACGGATGACCGCGAGTTGGCTCGCGTGGGCTTTCCGGGCTTGGTACCACCCGGCAAAGAGCGTCCCGAAAAGCCCGGCCAGAGCGACGATCACCGTTCCCGGGTCCTTGATCGCTGCAAAGAAGTCGTCCATCCTGCCGTCTCCTTGAGGACGGGGTCATGAATCCAGTCGTGAGCTACTCGGTCAGTGCCGCGCCACCAATCTACTTGACCGAGCGTCACCATCAGCAGCGTGACCCAGCTCACTGCCTTCGGTGGCAATAGCACGTGTTGCCCGGGATCAAGCAATCGCCGCGCCAGCGTAATACATGAGCGAGAACGCGACCGGCCCACAACACGGCACCAGAAAGTTGGCGGGGCTTCACGGGCGCGGAATCAGGAACTGCTCCGAGCCGGCACCCAAAGTCAACTGGTAGCCACTGGATCCGTCCGACAACTGGCGACTCGCTGCGCAGATGGCGCTCTCACGTGCGGCAGCGAGCTACTGGCGAGATGGCGCCATACGCCTACGGACGGCGCGAGAAACCGGAATAAACCGCCGCCACCATCGGGACGGCTACCGCCACGGCATCTGGCGACGCGAGCAGCTCAACGAGTTGCACGATCTTCAGCGGGCGCGCGTCTCGTGCCCCGACATCTGTCAGCATCACCCGAATCACCTCGGCGCTTAGCGGACACCGGCTGCCGGATAGGCACTCACGCCACCAACCAACCGTCTGAACGTCATCCCACAACGCGTTCACATCAAGCTGGTCAAAGATCTGCGTCATTTGTCGCCGGACCGTCGGCCAGTCGAGTGTCGCCAGTGCTTTCGCCGCAGGGCCGTCAGACTCGGTCTCGATCGCTCCGGCCATCGCCCCGACGGCCAGGTAGCCCCTGCACAATGCCGCCAGCGCCGGCAGATAGCCCGACGGTTCGGGTGGGCGCCGGAGCACGGTCGGCAGCACGTTCGTGCGGCCACGCTCGCAACGAGTTCGAGCCCATGCTAGCAACTCGGCCGCTTCGACCTCGCTCAGCAGCCAGCCAGCCACCATTGGTCGTGCAAGAATTCCCCACGGTCCGGGCGCGTCGAGGGCGTCCGGCAACCCCCCGCTCGTGTACCAGGCCTCGGTTCGCACCCGAACTTGTCGCTTGACCTGACCGAGCGCGGACTCGGTCCCCTGGTGATAGAGGACGAGGTCAATCGACGGGGGAAGTCCCGTCTCGACGAGATACCCGTCGGGCACGTCGGTCGTTGTATCGCCGTCGTTGAAGAGCACGAGGCTTGCCGTCTTCAGGAACGCGGCCGCCAGCGCCCGGCCGATACCGACCTGGGAGTCGATTACCAGAACAGAGCCACCGCTTGCGATCACGAGACCGCCTCTCCGGCAAAGGCGGGCTTCGACGGCTGCGAAACCACCAACTCCACGGCCAGGCCGCCGGCGGCCGCCGGCCCCAGACGAATCAACATCCTCGGCGAGAATCCGAAAGCCCCTTCGTCGGTGATACCGGTCATCCTGACCAGGCGCCAGAGGGCGGCACACGCCTCGCCGTCCCCTCGTTCGGCCAGCGCCCGCAGGAACGACGACGCGTCGATTCTCAGGGTCGCACGGACGGCATTGTGCGAGATCTCGAGTGCGGTCAGCGTCGTGGTCTGGCCATCCTCCGTCACCAGTAGGTGCCGCCAGAACTGCACGACCGCGGCGGTGGCCTCGCGAGCCGTCTTCGAGCGCTGGTGAGGCAGCGCCGCTACCGGGGTCTTCTTCCCCCGCGCGAATCGCGACCAGTCGAGGCCCGACAAGTCGGTGAGCCCTGCGGGCTGCGCGACTTCGGAGAGCACCATAGCCGCAAGCAAGCCGATCGCGGGAAACGACAACTCGTGGCCGCCATCGTCCTGGTCCGCCGGGCAACCCGCGTCGCTCTGCCGTCCGACGATGGTCTTGAGCACTTCCCACAGCCCTCGCACCTGGCCGCGTTCGACCCAGCTCTCGGGCACACTGCCGAGCAGCAGGTCGTCGAGATACTCGCCGACCGCCCGCACCGTCCGCTCCGCCCCAAACTCTTTCTCGGCTTCCTCAAAGTTGTGGTGAAAGCGCGGATCGGCCGCAGGGCGGCCGTCCAACCCGGTCGAGGTAAACCAGCCCTCAGACCCCGATGGCCAGAGACGCGCGCTCCAGTCGCGGCGGGCGCGGTCCTGGCGGCACCAACTCGACAGCGCCTGCGCGACGCTGTGGAGAGGGTGCGAGATCAGGGCCTCTCCCGTCGCCACGGGCGGGAACTGCGGCATGACAGCCGGACCGATGAGGAATGCGCTCGACAAGCCGACCAGCCTGAGCCGGCCTGGAGGCCCCCCGGAGTACACAAGCGTCAGGGCCGCGCCGCCCCAGAGGTCGTTGTCTTCACATGGCCCGTCCTCCAGGAAGGCGTCGGCAAGCTGGCGGCGCTGCGGGTCCGGGTGCGAGGATGCCTCCTGCCTCAGGCGTTCGAACACGGCCCGCTGAACGCGGTGCAGGTCGGCGTCGGCGCCGAGCCGAAAGCCCAGCCAGGCGATGCTGTCGTGGCGCGCGGCATCCGCGACCACCGCCAGCGCCCGGTCGAAGCTGGAAGCACTGTCGACACAGACCGGATCGACCACGGCACCGGCCAGATGCGTGGGTCGATTGCGAGCCATGTCCAGCAGGTCCGGGTCCCAGGTCACGTTGCGTGGCACCTCCAGGAAATCGGCAGCCTCCCGGTCGGCGCGGAGTCGGAGTGGCTCGGAGAACGCCGAGAGATCGGGACGACGGCCGGCGGCCAGTTCAGCGAGCCAGGACAGGTCTGACAGCAGCGTCCGCCAGGCCCTATGCACGCCCTTGTCCGCGTACATCTGGTCCGCGACCAGCACGAGTCGTTTCGGCCATTTGATCACGACATCTCCCAAGCCGCCGTAACGGCGAGTGACTTCGACCCCCTCCCCGATGGCCGCGCCGGTCCGCCAGAGGGCGCGAGCCTCCGGATCAGCGCTGCCTGCGTTCACCTGGCCGAGGTCGCCATGGCCGTCAGCGCGCGAGACACTTCACAGCACGCCTCACGGAACGCTCCCACTTCTCGTGCGTTGGCCGCGCGAGCCGCGCGTCCGGTCCGCCTGGCCCGACGCATCAGAAGGTCCACCCGCCGGTCGGCGGCGGCGACCGCGAGCGAGAACGCGCTGGCACGAAGGGCACGCCCGTCCTCGCTCTGCCAGAAGATCTCGTTGAGGGGCTGCAGCCACGCACGAGTGCTCGCGGGACAGTGCATCAGACGACCGTTCGAGAACAGCGCGGCGGGACCGGCCTCTGTTCGATAGCTGGCCGCAAGTTCCATCAATTCGTTCCGGTGGCTTCGCCAGTCCTCCAATACCGCCGCCGAGTCGAACTCCGGGTCAGCCAGTTCCCCTCTCGCGGAGTTGAGCCACCTTGAGAGCGCGGTGAGGTAGCCCTTCAACCACACGTGGTTCAACTGGCTGCAGCGCCGCTCCCACGACCGGGTGCCCGACATCATGCCCTGCCGTCGACACCCGGCTCTCCGAGGCGTCGGAGGATCTCGAAGACAGCCGAGTTCAGCGCCTTGATCTTCGCCTTCCGCGAATGGCGCACCAGGTTCTTTCCAGACACCCAGCGGATTCCAGCTTCGACGAGGGCCTGATCCAGCAGATGCCAGGCGTCGCCCAGCATCCGCTCCAATTCGGCCTCGTGCGTTCGTGCGAGCACACCGTCGTCACGCAGTTGACGCACAACCTGCTCGATGACCCGCTTCGACACCGTGTACTCCAGGGTGTCCGGAGTTGAGCTGCTGCGTGCGTGCTCGACGAGGGATGCCGCGAACCGCTCGGCCAGTTCCCGGCTCGTGGGAATTCGTCGCTCGGACGCAGGCGACACCGCATGAGCCACGACGGCGAAGTCCTGCTTCTGGCGGGTCCCCGCCGCGACGAAGTGCCGCTCCGTCAGGTACTCGACGTCCTGGGCCCGAGGCACCGCCGCCTCGACTGCCTGCCTGAGGCCGCGCACGTTCTCCGGCCAGGATTGCGACTCGAGGTGCAGGACCACACCCTCGTCTATTTCCTGCAGACAACTGTTCCGGTTCGCCCCGCGCAGGGCCTTCTTCGCGTTGGCGAAGAAATGCTCCACGAGCAGCGGAATGTCCTCGCGACGGTCGTCGAGAGGAGGCAACGTCGGAATCCTGACGGCTGCCAGGCGCGCGAAGAGGGCATCGCTGAAGTGCCCGGTTCGTACCCACTCCTCCACCGGGCGGTCGGTTGCCGAAATGTAGCGGACGAGTACGGGATAGACCCGGTCAGTGCCGAGCGGTTGCACCTCGTTCGCAGAAAGCGCCCGCAGCAGCTTCAACTGCACAGAGGACGGCAGGCTCCCAATCTCGTCGAGGAACAGGTCACCGCCGTGGGCTTCGCGGATCTTCCCCGTGCGAGGCGTCCGCATCCCCTCGGCTGCCCCGGGAACGTGGCCGAACAGCGTGTCTTCGGCGAGCGTCTCGACCAGTGCGCCTGAATCGACCGCGACGAACGGCCGGCGGGGCTGTCGCGTGACCCGCCACAGGTAACGCGCCAGCAATTCCTTGCCCGTGCCCGTCGCCCCTGACACGAAGAGGTTCGCGCCCAGCGGCGCCGCCCGGCGAGCCTCACGGAGTGCCGCAAGCAGCGGCACCGAGAAGCCGACCACCCTGTGCTCGGGCACGACCGTCAGAGAGCGGAGATCCCCGGTCGAGAGCGGGGGATCCGTCGGCGGCGCAATGGCTTGCTCTTGGCCGTCTGCGAGAAGGCCGTGCCGCCAAAGGAGGCCCTTGAGGAGGTCCGCCATCGGCTGCGGCTCGTCGCCCTCGATGAAGCCCACGGCGCCCAGTCTCGAATAACGTGCCTTTACATGTTCTCGGGGCAACCGGGACAGAATGGCCACCGGCAGGTCGTGAAACTCACCTCCCCCGAGCGGGTTCAGCGCCGACAGAATCCTGAACCCGAAGCAGGATCCCTCATCGTCGTCGCCCCTCCTGCCGGCGGCACCGCCCCGGTGCGCGGCATCGCTCGCCTCGGTAACGACGCCCGTGTTGAAGGCCAGATCGAGCAGGATCAGTGCCCACGGCGGTTCCCCCGCCGCGCGCTGGTTCCAACCCTGCCGCACGGCCGACAATACCGCTTCCAAGTCGTTTTCGACGACGTCACCGACGACCGATGCGGTCGGCCGCTGGCCCCTGCAGAACACCGCGTCGGCGACAGCCCTGGTGATTTTGGAGGACGCCGGCTGGTCGCCCGTAACGTCGCGCAGCAGCATCGCCTCGCAGAATTGGAGGCGATCGACGTTGTACCCCTCAGTCGCCTTCCGTCCGTAGACGTCGTCGATGACCAGGATCCGTGGTCGGTTCACTCAGCCCTCCGCACGAGCATGCGCCTGTTGCCGGGGCAGAATAGGTCACAAGTTCGACGGAACGCAAGGGACCTGTCGGCCTGCGTTCCGCGAGTCGCGTCAGGACGGGATTGCGCTTGGATCTCCCCGCGGCAGTGAAGCTCGCCGAACTATCGCTGCAACCGCACGATCGACGGCCAGGCTCGACGCCCCCTCCTGTCGCGCGCGCTCGAGTTCCCGGAGGTCCTCGACCGTTCCGTGACTCTCGAACAAACCGATGGCAGCGTCATCCCCCCGAACCCGCCACTCCGCCCGAATCGCGTCGAGATAACCCTGGCGCCCGCAAGTCGTCAGCGCCTTCCAGGCATCGTAGCGTCGCGTGAGGCCGAGCTGCGTCGGCCATGCCAGCCGGTGCATCAGAGATTCAAGGAGTGCAGGCGCGCCGAGAAACGCCAGGGTGATCGCGCCATCGATTCGATGCTCGTCGTCAAGTCTCGGGTCGCGGCCAATCTCGTCTGCGAGCGCTTCCAAGCATGCCGCCGGCAAACCTCCGTGCATCCGACATCTCCAGTCATCCAAGTCCTCGACTCGTCGGGCCAGCGGAACCGACGACGAGAGCGCGTGGGCGGCAAAGAGGGTGGGAGCCTGCTCCACGCAGACGTCCATGCACGCCGGCAGGACGATGGGCCAGTCATGGGCGCAACCTTCGCGCAGACGACGACCGAGCTCCGCGTCGGCCCCCAAGTCGCCGACGCTCGCCAACGAGACGAGAACGGACAACTGCTCGATGCCCCAGTCACGGTGGTTCCCGCTCCTGACGTGGCGGCCGGCGACATCGGGGCATGCCGCCCCGGGACACTCGCGAACCACCGCGAAGACGGTTCGCCAAGGGAGCCAGCCGGATTCCGGCGAATTCCGGCGTGCCATGTCGGCAAGGCACGCGACGGCCCGGATTCGACAGCGCTGTCTTCCCGAAAGCTCGTGCTCGTGCCGACACAGCATGGCGGCCGCGGTGCGGCGAACCTCTTCCCATCGGCCGGCGAGAGCCACAATCGCACCGTCGAGTGCATGGCGGCCGGGGCTCAGCGTCTCAGCGGCTCGGAGAGCAGCCACTCGCGCCTGTAGCGCGTCGGCGCCTGTGAAGCTCGTTCCGGGCGAGTCGTATCGCATTGCAGGCGGCTTGCCGATACAGAAACCTCGATTCCATCCTCGAGCAACATTTGCGCCACCACGGACAACCGCCGCAATCGCCTCGCCGTCAGCATCCGCGCTGCGCGGACAAAGCGCCGACGTCTGTCGTCCTCACGACCAATTCGGGTCGGCGGGACTGAATCTTGCGATCCGGCGTAGCAGCCAGGCGCAGCAGCCTGGTGGACCGACGTACCATCGGCCGGGTTGGGCCGGAGTCGGTTGACTTCGGTGGATTCCAGTTGAACCCAGTCGAAGGCTGGGATAGAACATGCGGGCCACTTTCAGCCCGGATACCGGGCGTCTTCGCGTGTTGATAAACGGGTGGGAGGCTCTCCTGTTCCCATTTCCCGACATGCGCGCGTTCAAGTCTGCTCTCGCAGCCGGCAAACACCGGTCATTCAATCCCGCCTTCTTCCGTGTGTCAGGCGGAACTTTAGGGTGCGAAGACCCGGAGACGAGCCGGGCGCTCGAACAGTTCCAAGCCACGATCCCGTCTTACCTGGTCACGCTCATCGCGCCATTTCCAGACGAACATTGGGCACTGACGGCCTGGGCCGCGCGCACGGGAGTCTTCAGTGACGATCTCCTGGTGGCGAACCCTTGCCTGGCATTCATGCTGGCCAAGGCAGCGAGCATGACGGGAAGAAAGGGCCTGGCGCCGCCAGTCTGGGCCACGCGTCCGTACGATTCCCAGAAGCGGCTGCTCGGTAAGCTGGGATTCCCGTCAACCGGCCAGATGCGCCAAGTCGTTCGGAAGATCCTCCACTCTGCGGTTTCGGTGCCCAAGCTGAGGGCGCTACGCGCGGCGATCCTCGAGGTGCCGGAGATTCTCTCTCGTCTATCCCATGTCTCACGGATCAATGCCAACGTGCTGGCGGCTGCGGCAGGCGGAAGACTCCTGGTAACGCCGCGTCTTTACGCGGAGCTGGCCGAGCCGGGGCACGACGATCGGTTGGCCCCCCTAAGTGACCGCATCGCCGGCACGATGCGGGGGTGGCGCCTCCTGCACCCGCACGGACCGTTCCCGGTCTTCGACCGCCTCGAGCAGATCGAGGCTCGGCATGAACAGATCATCGAGGAATTGAGACACTACCAGACGCGCGCCGTGACGGAGTTTCCGCCGCCCCCGGTGCCCGGGACGCCGTCGATCGTCCCATTGCTCAGCGTCGCCGACCTGGTCGTCGAGGGCCGTGCACAACACAACTGCGTCGCCTCATACGCTCGCCTTGCGCGGCGCCGCCAAGTCGCGCTTTACAAGGTGCTGGCGCCTGAGCGGGCAACGCTCAGCCTGGTGCGCGAGGATGGGGTTTGGAGAATCGACGAACTCGAGACCGCGTGCAACCGGGGCGTGTCCGCCGACACCAGGACCGCCGTGAATCACTGGCTGGACGAGGCGAGCCGCTGACGCACGCTCGCCGACTTTCCCTTTTTCTGCACCTGGTTCCTGTTGACAGCCTAGCGCCGTGCCTCAACGCTGCGTCTGGCACGATTCTTCAATAGCAACTCCATAGAAACGGTTCCTCTGACGCCAACTGCTCCCGGGCGGACGCCTGTCCGCCCGGAGGGCGGATCGCTGGCCGCGCTCGTTCGCGCCGCGGCCAAGAGGAGGAGCAGTATGCTCTGCGCCGCCTGTCAACGCCGCCCGATCGCCCGACGTAACCGACGCTACTGCGAACACTGCTCCGCTCGTGCAAGCGCGATCTGGAAGGCCTGCCACCGCCGTCAGTGAACCGCCGAATGGCGCACGAAGGGGCGCCAGGGCGAGCCGGCATGGCTCGATGGATGCCCCGTCGAGCGTACTACCGCGCCCACATGGCCGAGTGGCGGCGCCGTCGGCGAAAACGCCGAAAATCGGCGACGGCGTCCGAGGTTCTTTGACAACTGAACACGGCGGAAGGAAGGCGGGGCGGGCCATTCCTTCCGCGCACGGCGAAATCGCAACTCGGCACACACCACAGGGACGAGAGGAGTCAAGCGATGGCAATCGAATCCAAGCCAGCCCATTCGCTGGCACGCCACGGGGAGCGCGCCAGGCCGGTGAACATCGACCGGCGATGGGAAGGGTTGCGGCCGCGGCTGGTGGTCTGGGTGGGCGAGTCCAGGGAAGAGCGGGGCGAGATGCGGTTCGTGCCGGTGTCGAGCATCGCGTTCTGGGGTCTGCACGGCCGCCGGCCGGATCCCTTGCTGCGTGGAGATCTGCTGGAAAGGCGCAGTCGGATTGACGATGCGCCCTGTGAGCGCGCCGGGTAAGTGCGTGGCGGGTGGTCGGGCGAAGCGAGGCCCAGGGTCGCATCTCCCGGGCCTACTGCCGCGCCTGGTACTCCTCGACGACCGGGTCGCAGGGCCTGAAGTTCCGGAGCGCGTCAGCGTTTCTGTCGCAGAACCACTCGTAGTTTTCTGCCACCTCGGGTTCCCGGCGCGATGCCCAGAACAGGGCGCTCACCACGCCAAGCCTGTGCGCCCGCGGGGTTGCCGACGTCGCCACTTCCCGTATCGCGTCCTCGAGATCGAACCATCGAAGGGAACTTCGCTGTATCTCCCTCTCGGTGCCGGCAGCGAACACGCGCTTAGTGGTGCGAAGCCGGCCGCTGCAGTGTCGCGCCGTGAAGATCGCCGATCGAGTTGCCCGCGAGCGGAAGCGGCAATCCCGCTCGCGCGTGTGGCTCGGATGCCGCGTCCTTCGGTCACACGCGCTCCGCCAGGCACGGCTGAATCTGGGGGTACCTTGAGCATGGTTCTTGCTGAGGTTGCCTCGGGTGGCGGAGCGGCCGCGTCGATCGCGTGGCCACTACGCCGACGCAATCAGACGAGAGGCGGAATGTACAAGGTCCCTCGGTTCAGTCGATTCGGATACTGGATGCTCGCGGTCACCTTGAGGCCAATTATCCGCTTCCTGTGGGTCGGCTCGGTGACCGGCCTCGAGAACATCCCGCCCTCGGGCGGCCTGATCGTCGCCTCGAACCACGAGAGCTTCATGGATTTCCTCTGCTTCATGGCCGTGTGCCCGCGGGACGTCCATTATCTCGCTGCCGAGAAGTTCTTCAACTGCCGTTGGTCGCGCTGGCTCATGCGGCTGGCGGGCCAAATCAAGGTGGATCGCCACGCGCCCCATCCAGGTGAAGCCTTCAAGCAGGCCGTGTCCGCGTTACGGCAGGGGCGCGTCGTCGGGATCTTTCCGGAGGGCACTCGTTCCCCCGACGGTCGGCTCCTGCGCGCGCACGTCGGCGTTGCCCGGCTCGCCCATCGTTCGCGAGTCCCGGTGCTCCCGGTTGGCATGTCGGGCACCTTCGAGATCCTGCCGAGGCACAGGCGCCTGCCGACGCTGGAGCGGTGCAGCATTCGAATCGGTGTCCCGATGGTCTTCCCCGAATTCGCGGAGAAGCGGCTGGGCGAGGATCGCTACCGGCTGATCACGGACCAAGTCATGCTGAAGATCGCCAGTCTCACCGGAGAGGTGTACCGCCACGCCAGCTCCGCCGCGATCGGAGGTCTATTGTGAGCGATCTCGTCGTCTTCGATGTGGACGGCACGCTGCTCGACGGCTACATGCAGCGGGCCTTCCTCTCGTTCGTGCGGCGCAAGGGGCTCATCGGAGCCGGGCCCTACTTCCGCATCCTGGCCTGGTTCGTCCTCTACAGGCTCGGCGTGAGCCGCGACCCCCGGCGAATCATGCGCTACGCGTTCGGCTTCTTGAGAGGCCGACGGCTCGAGGACGTCGAGGCGCTCGCTGCCGAGTGTTTCGGGCGCGGCCTCGAGTCGCGGTTGTACGCGGATGCCCTGCGGATCCTCGCCCAGCACGTGCATGCGGGCCGGCACATCGTACTCCTCTCCACCGTTCCCGAACTGCTGGTGCGGCCGCTCGGCGAGCGCCTGGGGACCGACGTCATCGGCACGCGCCTGGAGTGCAGGGATGGCGTGCTGACAGGCAGGATTGACGGCCCCGTGCTGACCGGCGCGTTGAAACTCGCAGCGCTTCAAGCCTATCTGCGCACGCACCGGCCGGCCCGAACCTTCGGCTACGGCAATGACGCGTCGGACGTGGAGTTCCTATCGAGGGTGGACTGCCCGCACGCCGTGAATCCGGACCGCGTGCTGGCTTGCGCGGCGGAACGTCACCATTGGCCGGTGCTCCACTTCGATGCCCTCGGCGGGGTCGAAGGCGCCCGATGAGCCGGCTCCTGCGCGTCCCAGGGTTGCCGAACACCGACATGACTCAACGAAGCGAGAAGGGAGCAGACAGGTGATGCGTCTGTGGTTTCAGCTGACAGCCCTCGTCGTAACGGCGACCTTTGCCGCGGTCATTGCGGACATCCGGCGAAAGCCGGGCATGACACCGATTCTCGCGACACCGTGGCTCGTGCTTCAGAAACTGATCGCGGTCGCCGCCATCGCCAGCTTCTGCTTCATCTTGCTGCGGCAGCTCGGAGACCCCAACGCGCTGGACTGGTGTGGCGTGGCTCTGTCCCTGCTCGGTACCGTCCTCGCGGCACGCGGCAAATTCGATCTGGCCCAGAGCCACGCATGGGCTGGGTACTTCCGAAGCGAGGTCGCTCTCGTACGCCGCGGCGTCTATGCGCGCATTCGAAATCCGATCTACTCCGGCATCTTCGTCTACATCGTCGGTACGTTCTTGACCCAGTTTCGACATGGATCGCCGACGGTTGTGGCGGCGAACCTCATCCTGGCGTTGTATCTCGTGGCCTTCCTCCTGGAATCGGCCCGACGCGAGCAGGCGCGGCTGCGGGGCGTGTTCGGTAATGAGTACGAGCAGTACGAGTCTGAGGTCCCGGCCTTCGTCCCGTGGGGTTGGAGGAGGCGGTGAGCATGCATCCACCCAGGACGTACGCCGACATCGCGAATCGTGGGTCGTCGCTGGATTCACCGGAGGCAGAGGCCTTGCTCGCCGCATTGCCTCCTCGTGTTCGCGCCCTGCTGATCGACCAGTACCTTCACTCGCCGCTGCCGAGCTCGCGCGAGATTCGCGACTTCCTGGTTGACGCATCGCCTATCTGCCGGTTGATCGACCAGGCCACCGGCTCCGCCCTGGCGTTCGAATATCTCTACTCCCGAGATGTTTCCACTGCCGTGGACCGCTACTTGATCACCTGCAGGGCCGGTGCCCAGATCTACGAGCGACTGCGGTCGCTCGAGGCGCACCTGCCTTTCTGGTTCGATCGGCTTCTCGCCGGCCAGAAGACGATTCGCATCGACAACGTGGGCTGCGGGACCGGCCGAGACACCATCGGCGTTCTTGCTGCACGTCGGGACCTCGCCAGGCTGGCGACGGTGCGGCACATCGACCCCGACGACCAGGCCCTGCGCATCAGTCGGAAGTTGGCGCAGCACAGGGGCGTGGCCCGGTCGATTTCGTTTCACGCGAGCAAGTTCAGCCACATGCCCGCTGTCGGCGCAGACATCGTTCTCCTCATCGGGATTCTCTGTCCGCTTCACCGGCGCGTCAGCAAGGCGGTGCTGCGAAGCGCGGCTCCGTATGTCCGACCGGGCGGGCTGGTCATCTACAGCACCGCGCTGCACCAGATGGTCATCGACGATCCATTGACCGACTTCCTCATGCGGCTGACGGGCTGGTCGATGACCTATAAGTCAGAGCAGGAGACCGAGGAACTGGCGACCGCGTTGGGCTGGCAGATCCGGGGCCGATTCTTCGACGAACCGCGACACCATCACTGCATGGTGGTGGCGGAAGTGCCGGAGTCCTGATGGCTGGAATCGAGTCCTCAACGCATCGGCTCACCTTCGTGTCGGGCGCCTACGACGTGGTCTACCTGGCGTGGCCTGACATCCGGGCCTTTCGGCGCTCCGTCGTCGGGTCCGCCGAGTGGAAAGCCTTCGAGCCGGAGCAGTTTCGCGTCTCCGGAGACCCCACGCTTCCGCCGTCCCCGCACGCGGTGATGGACTTCAGGCGCTTCATGTCACGGGTGCCGGAGGCGCTGGTCACAGAGGTCGCGCGCTTTCCGGAGGACCACTGGGCGCTGCTCTCGTGGCTCGCGCGGGCCGGCATAATCGGCGACGACCTGTTGCAGTCGAACCCGTGCCTGACCCTGATGCTGGCCAAGGCGCCGAACTTCGCGGCGAGGCCAGGCCGTATGCCGATCTGGTCGCTGCGCCCATCGGCCCCGCAGAAGACGCTGTTCGGCAAGCTCGGCTTTCCGCCCACCGAGGCCATGCGCCGGCTCGCCCGCAAGGTGGCGTTCTCCGCCATGAGCGCGTCCCGGCTCAGGGACGTCCGCGACGCGATTCGCCGCGCGCCCGCCATCGTCGGCAACCTGTCGCACCTGCGTCGCCTGAACGCGAACGTGCTGGCTGCCGTCGCCGGAGGCGAGCTGCAGGTCACGCCGCACCTGCTCACGCACCTCTCCGACCCGTCGCACGACGACCCGACCGCGCCGCTTGGCAGCGCCATCGCCGACACGGTCCGCGGTTTGCGCCTGCTCCATCCGCGCCGGCCGCTCCCGGTGTTCGACCACCTGTCCCAGATCGACCGCCTGCACGAGCAGGTCGTCGAGGAACTCGCCCTGCACAAGGGCCGGGGAACGCTCCCCTTCCCCGCGCCACCGGTGGACGGCACCGAAACGATCGTGCCGCTCCTCACGGCGATCGACCTCGTCGTCGAAGGGCGGCAGCAGCACAACTGCGTGGCTTCGTATGAGCAGCTCGCCCGGCGGGGGGCCGTCGCGCTCTACAGGGTCATGGCGCCAGAGCGCGCGACCCTCAGTCTCGTGCGTGACAGGGGCGTCTGGAAGATCAGCGAACTGAAAGGCCCGTGCAACCGGCACGTGTCACCGAAGACGAGAGAGGCGGTCAGGCAGTGGCTGGCGGGCGAGACGGACAAGAGCCTTCGCCCGCCTCGCCCGGATGCCCCAACGGAGTGATATGGCCATCGGGTCCCTAGGTCGGGAGTCCTAACCTGCGGTTTGGAAGCGGAGTCGAAACATGAGCCTTCGGCGCATCCTTATCCTCGTTCTCGCCGTCGTGATCGCCATCGCGGCCGTCCGTATGCCGCTCACGAATCGACTGGTCGTGGTGATGGTTCGCGTCGGTCTCAGCGAGGACGTCATCGTCAATCTCGTTCTGCACCATCCGGGCCGCTATTCGGTCATGCCTGACGATGTCGCGCGCCTCAGGCATGCGGGCGTCTCCCGGCGAATCATCGCCGCGATGGCCTTCAAGGTCGCGGGCGGCACGGCTGAACCGGAACGGCGCCCGCCGACGCTGACGCGCGCTGCGCGCTACCTCGCGGCCTGAGCGTGCGCGAACGTCACGGAGCGATACCGAACGACAGAGCGGGGTCCCAGGCATGGGCTACCACATCGACTTCGTGTTCGGCGGAGACGTAGTCAGAGACCAGCAGGACGTGGTCAGCAGGTTCGGTGCCGCAGGCGCCGAGCTAATCGATCCCCACGACCCCAGTTGGCCTCGGCACCCGTCCCTCGCTGAGATGCGGCATCCCAAGCTCCGAGCCTCTCAGCACAACCGGCAGCAACCGGGCTCAATGCCAGATCAACGGTGACGCATCTTATGTGGGCTGACACGCGCTGCACCAAGGACCCGTCGGACGTGGCCTGGGCAATCCGCAAGCTGTTCGCGGCCGTGGGCTACGAGCCGTCGGGGACCGTGTTCGTGAAACCCAACCTCTCGGGCCGGCGGCCCATCACCGAGGGGGAAAACACGACCGTCTACTTCATGGACGGACTGCTGACGGTGCTGCGCGCCCATGGGTGCACGGTGGTCATCGGCCACTCTTCCCTCCTCGGCACGCGCGACCGGAGCTATCCCTTCGAGCGCGTCGTCGAAGACGCGGGCTTCGCCAAGTACCGTTCTCTCCCGCGCCTTTCGCTGCTCGACCTGGACGGGGCGCCCCGCCGGAAGGTGGCCGTCGGTGAACGCACCTACGCGATTCCGGAGGCGATACTCAAGGCCGACAGCTACATCAACGTCGCGAAACTCAAGACTCACATGGAGACTGGTGTCAGCCTTTGTCTCAAGAACCAGATGGGGCTGATGTCGGGGTCGGAACGGATCCGGTTTCATCGGGAAGGGCTGGATGTCCCCATCGGCGAGCTCGCAGTCGCATGTGTTCCAACGGTGAACCTGGTCGAAGGTATCGTGGCGATGGAGGGCAACGGCCCGCACCACGGCCGTGACAAATCGCTCGGCGTGGTCTTCTGCGGCACTGATATGGTGGAACTCGACGCAGCGATCGTCACCAGGATGGGGATGGACCCTGCCGCGATCGGCCATCTGCAGGCTGCGGCCCGGCTGACCGGGCATCCCCTTCCCGATCTGTCTGCGACCTCTCGTGACGCCGATTGGCGTCTGGATGTAGCGCCCGCCGAGCGCACGCTGACGAAGGGCCAGCGCCTTCACGTCATGCCGACGACCAGTTGCTCAAGGTGCATCACCGCGCTCGACCGGGCGGGAAGGGAGATGCGGCGGTCGACGGCCGGCCTGCTCAAGTTAGCTCGTGCGTCGCTGATGTCCCGCGAAACAACGATCATAATCGGCAAGCCGCGGGATGAGGACGTGCCCCGAGGTCGAGTCATCTGCGTTGGCAGGTGCGCCTGCGCGGGGTACGACGGGGAAGCCGAACGGCTGCACGCGTGCCCCCCGGCAGTGTCTGAGGTCCTCGGCTTCCTCGAGGCCAGACTGTAGCAGGCAGCGATCCGATGCTCTCCGAATCGCGCGTATGGTAAGCAACACACCATGGTGACCAACGCACACACGGACCGCTCGGCGGAGCTGTCGCGCCTGTGCTGCTCGTGCGGCTGCTGCTGCGACGGCAGCCTCGCGTTCTGGGCCACCCTGGAACCGGACCAAGTCGCGGCAGCCAAACACTGCGGTCTCGATGTGCGCGAAGCCAGCACCGAGGTCGGCTTTCGGATACCGTGCCCGCAATTGGTGAATCTCCGGTGCGCGGTGTACGACCACCCGGGCCGGCCCAGGGTCTGTCGGACCTACCTATGCTGGTTGGCGCAGCGTTTCGTTGATGGAAGCGTCACGGCCGAAGGCGTGGCCATCATCATCCGAGAGGTCAACGAACTGAAGTCGGCAGCTGCGAAGCGAATCGGAGCGCGCCTCGCCGCCAGTTGGGCGCGGGGCGCCAAGCGCTGCTACGCGCGGCCCGGCACCGAGCAGGACGCGCTGCCCAACGCTAAGCGGCAGCAGTTTGGCGGATGGCTCGCAAACGTGCTCGGGGCGACTGACGAAGACGGCGTACTGAACGCGCAACTCCTGGAAACCCTGCTCGCCGCGGGCTGCCTGCTGAATCGAGAGTTCGTGTGGCCTGCGGACGCCCGCGAGCGGATGCTGCACCGGGACCGGGAGGCGGCGGCGCCAAGCACAGAAACGTAACGGTACTGTGGTGCGGGGCGGCGTCAACGTCGCGCAGCGCCGCCGAACTCGATCTTCAGTTAGCACTACTTTGTCACCTTCGTAGCGGTGGATTCCGCCGGAAGCTCTCGATGAGGTTCAGCACCCGTTGGGTGTTGATGATGTACAGGACGCCCATGATCTCGCGCACCCAGAGCCGGACCGTCGGCAGCGTGGGGCGTGGCCCGTCGGCGTTTCGCCGGCGCTCGATCTGGAGAAACGTGAACGCCATGGCGGTGAGGACGACATGATGCGTCCACCCGCGGTAGGTTCGCCCCTCGAAATGATCGAAGCCCAGTTCGTCCTTCAACTCGCGGTACTGCTGCTCGATGGGCCAGCGGCTGCGGGCCAGGGTGACCAGGTCCCGCAGCGTCGCGGTCTCGTCGAGATTGAGCAGGTAGTACTTCCGTTCGTCGGTCGCGAGGCTGCGCTCGCACAGGAGCCACCGCTCGCCGCGACTCTTGGCCGGCCGCACGCGGCACGCCGCGAAACGCGCAGCCAAGGGGCCCTTGGTCCCCTGCGCCCAGTCGACGCGCTGCCACGCCGGCTCGGGCACCGCCGTGGCGACCTCGCTGACGGGCAGCGGGCGTCGGGCTCCGGCGATCCAGACCGTGCCACACCCGCGGATCGCCACGGCGTACCGCACGCCAAGTCGTTCGAGGCCTCGCCGAAACGCGGCGGTCGATCCGTAGTCGGCATCGGCCACCACCGCGGTGAGGGCGAAGCCCGCCGTGATCGCCCGGCGCACCTGACTCAGCGCGATACGCCATTTCTCCCGGAAGCGCGTGGTCTCCGGAATCCCGGCGCGGGCGCAGCGATCGGGGTCGGCGATCCACGCCTGCGGCACATACAGGTCGCAGCTCAGCGGCCACGTCAGGCCGTCGGCCAGCAACACCGTCGACACCGCGACCTGGCAATTCCCGACCTTTCCCAAGGCCCCGCAGTATTGGCGTTGCACGCCCGGCGAGTGCCGCCCCTGCTTGGGCAGGCCCGTATCGTCGACGGCGAGGATCCCTTGGCGCGCCGGCACCACCGCGCGCAATCGCGCCCAGAGCGCCGCCGCGTCCCAGGGCGAGTGCGTGACGAAATGCTGCAACGCCTGGTACGTCGCCGCGTCGCTCAAGCGGCCATGCATCGCTTGCATGGACTTCCGCTCGCTGTCGGTGAACAACCCGTCGAGATACCGCCGCGCCGCGTCGCGCTGTGGGCGGCGGCTGAAGCAGACACTGAACTGATCGACAAACGTCCCGAAGCGGGCCAAGATCTCGCGGGCGTTGCGATCGTCCACGCCCGCTATCGTAAGAAATCGGGATCATTTGTACAAGTACGAAATTCTGGATCGCGGCGTACGAACGATTGGACCTGACAAAGTAGTGTTAGGCGGCGACGGGGAGATGCTGAATCGGAGCGGGTCGCCCGGAGAACTGTATCTTGAGCCGTAGCGCTTCAGACAGGACGCTGGAATTCGTTCGACACAGATTGAACTCGCCGCCGAACAACGGCTTGTAGCCTGCGGCGGTCGCCGCCACCATGAACGCGCAGGGATTGAGGTTGTCGAAAGCCTGATCGGAGTGAGCTATGGCGACCTGGAACATTGACTGCCAGCTTCTGTATCGTGGTGAGCCCTGGTCTGGCAAGAGCGTGCGGTTGTGGTCGCAGTGGCCCGGTTGGCTGCGAAACTCGTTGACGCACTTCGACGCGTTCACCGACGGCGATGGGCATGCCCAGTTCGAGATTGATGACGACGACAAGCTGGACGACGACACACCAATCTGCTTCACGGTTCGACTGAATGGTGAGAACTACGACTTTGGCCCTTACGAACTCGGCGGTGGCGCGTTCACGATCTACTTCGATCCGGATGAAGAGCCCGAGGAAGTAAGCGTGGACGACTTGACGGACTGACCCTGGAGTGTGCGATGGGTTCGGCTTGATCAGAATCTGGACGCTCTCGAATGCTCGGTAGTGAGGTCGACACTCAATTCCAAGAACATCCAGGCGCCCGTGCCTGGCGCTGCGCCATACCTAGACGTGCGCCTTGGCAGCGACGGCATGAGGCGATTCGACCCGACCTGCGGCGATGGTCCCGCCGCTCGGTCCAATTTCGTAGTTCCCAACTCCCTTGTGGTGAAGTTTGTGGTGAGATGTGGTGAAGTTGGGTTAGCTCAGCCGTGTAAGTTGTTGAAAGGAATGGCTCCTCAGGTAGGACTCGAACCTACAACCCTCCGGTTAACAGCCGGGTGCTCTGCCATTGAGCTACTGAGGAACGCTGGCAGGTGCGCGCGGGCGTGACCGCCCGCAGACAAATTATGTTAGCGGATCGAGCCGCCGGGGGTCAATTGCCGTTGCGCGCCTTCTTCCCCCACGAGCGCCGGCGCGTCCCCGTGTAGAACTGCACGACGGCCCCGACCAGGCCGAGCCCCGTCCAGGCGATGAACGTCCACCTCCGCCCGGGTGCCGGGAACGCCAGGTGCCCCACCCAGATGTTCTCGAACCCCAGGCGCCCGTCCCCATGCCTGGACAGGAACGACACCAGGCCCGCCACCGCGGTCTCGGCCCCGATGAACGCGGTCGCCAGGATGACGAAGTAGCGCTGGAAGCCCACCGCCAGCGCCCCGCCGAGGATCGCGGCGAAGGCGAGGATCAGCACGCCCGGCTCGCTGCCCCGGATGGACGTCCAGGCGCTCTGCGCGACGATCGCGCCAAACGCCCCGCCCGCCAGCGCCACCCCCACGAAATAGCCGAACCACAGGATCGCGGCCCCGAACACGCCCCCGACGAGCAGCGTCACGACGAGCGCCGCCGTGTCCGGCGTGTGCACCAGCGTGCTGGCCAGCAGCGCGCCGAGCAGGAACCCGTAGATGGTCAGCACGATCCGGAACAGCCGGTAGCCCGCAAAGCAGGCCAGCAGCCCCACGATCATCAGCAGCACGCCGGTCGGCAGCTGGTAGGCACCGGGCAGCATCAGACCTCCCGCCGTCCTTCCATGGCCTTGTTCATCGTCAGTTCGTCGGCGTAGTCGAGCTCGCTGCCGACGGGCACGCCCACCGCGATCCGCGTCACGCGCACGCCGAGCGGCTTGATGAGCCGCGCCAGGTGGTTCGCGGTCATCTCCCCCTCGACGTTGGGGTTGGTCGCCAGGATCACCTCGTCCACGCCGCCGCCCGCCACGCGCGCGAGCAGGCCCTTGATGGTGAGCTGGTCGGGGCCGATCCCCTGGAGCGGCGAAATCGCGCCCATCAGCACGTGGTAGGTCCCCTTGAACTCGTGCGTCTTCTCGA
>JAJXYI010000165.1 GCA_021780625.1 bacterium
GGCGTCTTCGCGGCGTTCGTGGCGCTATCCCTGAAGCTGCTCGGTGAACGGCGCGCCGTCTGGCTCGGCTGGCTGCGCCGCCCGGGCTGGCCCGGCCTCGTGATCGCACTCGCCACCGTCTTCGTGCTGATGGGCGACCCCTTCGGACACAAGATCCTGTTCGACGAGTACGTGCTGCAATCCACCGCGCGCTACATGCACGAGACCCGCCAGATCGGAACCGTCTACCGCTCGTACTGGCTCGACGGCACCTTCCTCCCGATCGACGCGTTCCTCGACAAGCGCCCGTACTTCTTCGCGTTCCTGGTCTGCCTCGTGCACGACCTCACGGGCTACCGCGTGGCAAACCTCTTCCTCGTCAACGCGGCCTGCGTTCCCGTCTTCCTCGGGCTCACCTATTACTTCGCCTCGTCCCTCGCCGGGAGACGCGCGGGCATCCTCGCCGTGCTGCTGCTCGCGACGCTTCCCCTGCTCGCGCAGAACGCCACCGGCGCAGGCATGGAGATGCACAACCTCACGATGATCGCGCTGACGCTGTGCCTCGCGCTGCTGTATCTGAGAAAACCCGACGCGCTACGGCTCGCGCTGCTCTGCCTCTCGACCGTGCTGCTGTCGCAGAGCCGGTACGAATCGGTCATCTTCGTCGGACCGGTCGCCTTCGTGATCTGGTCCGGCTGGGCGCGACGCCGCGAGCCGCTGATCACGGGCACCCTCATCGCGACGCCCCTGCTGTTCATTCCCTACGCGTGGCACAACCGCGTGCTGTCCGCCACGCCTCTGCTGTGGCAGCTGCAGGAGGGTCAGACCGCGCGGTTCAGCACGGCCTACCTCGACGAGAACCTGCGCGGGGCCTGGCACTTCTTCTTCGACGTTCATGGCGACCTCGCGGATTCCTGGTGGCTGTCGGCGCTCGGCCTCGCGGCACTGCTCTACGTGCTCTGGCTCGGCCTGCGCCGATCGCGTCGGTGCGAGACCGCCCCCCTGACTCCCGCCTCCTATGCGCTCGTCGCCTTCGGCCTGGGCGCGGCGGTCCATCTCACGCTACTCCAATTCTATTACTGGGCGCGCTTCGACGACGTCATCGCCTCGCGTTTCAGCCTGCCCACGTACTTCGTCGCGGCCCTCTGCGCGGCCCTGATGGCCGGGCGCCTGGAGCAGCGTTGGAAGGGAGTGATGCGCGCAGCCTTCTGGGGCACGGGCCTGTATCTGTTCGCCGGAGCCATTCCCGCCATGGCCACCCACCTGTACACGAGCCAGAACACGGTCGCCGCCGAGCTGCGGTGGGAGCTGTCCTTCGTGCAGGCACGACCCAAGGTCCCGCGACTCATCATCGCCGACAAGTCGACCATGCCGTGGATCATCCACGACATTCCCGCCATCATCGCAACCGTCGCGGCGCAGCGCGGAAACCAGATCAGGTATCACATGCAGCAGCAGACCTTCCAGGAGGTGCTGGTCACCCAGTCGATCCGGCCGACCTCCCCGAATGGCGATTTCGGCGTGAATCCCGCCGATCGCCTTCCGCCCCAATTCCATCTTCGAACCCTCGCCGAAAAACGCTTCGGCGGCCGGCTCGAGCGCATTTCGCTCGTGGAGTCCGTCGATTACAAGGCCCCGCCGCCGGGCAAGGCCGATGCGAAATCCTCGGGGAACGCCGCAACCCCAAAGGACTGATGGACTGAAGTCGTCCCCCCGCCCCCGTCCGCAATTTTCCTGGCGTACCGTACTCCGGACCGACCGCCGCCTTTTAGTCCCTCCCTCCCCTGCATGAAACTGAAGCCCTCGCTGCAACGCGGCACTTGGATCAGCATCGGCCTGTGTGTCGTACTGGTCGCGGCGGTGCTGGCTCTCTACGCGCACACCACGGGTTTCCGGTTCGTGATGTTCGACGACGACAACAACATCTACCTCAATCCGATGATTTGTGCACCGGACCTGCGCTTCCTGACCTGGATGGTCACCGAGGCGAG
Organism: bacterium; assembly: GCA_021780625.1. Next base: position 1,971 of record JAJXYI010000165.1, read on the forward strand.
TCGGATGCCGCGCTATCTTCCGCTGGGCTGGCTGGGCTTTTCGTGCGTGTTTGCCGCGGGCGGACTGGATCCGGCATGGTGGCACGCGGCAAATATCGGCCTCCATGCCACGAACGCCGTGCTGGCATTCGCCGTCTTCAGCCGACTGCTGTCCCGGCGGGCGCCGGCCGGCCGCCGCGCCGACTCGGCGTGGCGCGCGTGGTGCGCCGCAGCAGGCGCGGCATTCTGGGCGCTTCATCCGCTGCGCGTCGAGAGCGTCGCCTGGGCTTCGGGACAACTCTACTTGCACGCCACCGCGTGGGCGCTTGTATCCACGCTGGCATTTCAAATCGCCCTCGAGCGGCGCAGGGACGGGCGCCCCAGTTTTGGGACCTTCCTGGTCAGCGCGCTCGCCTGCGCCGCCTCGCTGTTCACCTATCCGCTCGCCTTCGGCCTGCCCGTGGTCCTTGCCATCATTGCACTCGCAATGCCCAACGGGGGACGCAGCGGGGAAAAACCGCCGCTCTCCCGGAGGAGAATTTTCGGCCTGGTGGCCCCTCACCTTGTGCTGGCCGTGGCCGTTCTCGGCATGGCATTGGCGGTGCGAATCGGACAGGTCGGGCTGTGGAAACCCGTGGCGTCGACTTCGAGCTTCGGGGTAGGAGCCCGCCTCGCACAGGCCTCGTATCTCGTGGTGCGCTACCTCGGACTGAGCGTGGCCCCCGTCGGATTGACCCCGGCGGATGACCTCCTCCAGAGCTTTGATCCGGCCTCCGCCCTGTTCGTCGGGTCGGTCGTGCTGGCACTGGGCCTGACCGCCGCGGCGTGGTTCCTCCGGAGGCGTCTGCCGGCGTTGGGCTGGTTGTGGCTCGCCTACCTCGCGCTGCTGACGCCCTTCATGGGTTTCCTGGAGCATCCCTATTACCCCTGTGATCGCTACACCTACCTGCCGGGCCTGGTGCTCGCCGCAGCCGTGACCCTGGCGCTCGGCACGATCGCCTCCTCCCGCGCACGCGTGACGGCCCTGGGCGCCACGCTCGTTCTAGTGGGAGTGTATTCGACCTTGAGCTACAAACAGACGGCCGTGTGGCGCGACAACCACACGCTTTTCGGCCGCATCGTCCAGCGCGCAAGAACGGAGCGACTGCGCGACTACTTCGAGGGACGCCTTGCCTGGAGCGACGCGCTGTTGGGCAACACCAACGCCTATGCCGCTCGCATCGCCCGGCTCGCCGCCGCACACCCCGGCGATCCGGATCTCGCGGCGATTCGGCGGCGGGTCGCCACCCTGGATGCGACACCGGCCAATGCGGCGGAGGGCCTGTCGCCGCTCGCCCGCGAGCTGCAGCGCATGGCGCTGGAAGACGCGAAGTCGGGCAGGCTTTTCGATGCCGAGCAGCGCCTCCGCTATGCCTTGAACCTTTCGCCGACTTTTTCTGAGGCTCGGTATAACCTCGCGGTCATCCTCGCCCAGCGTGGACTCCCGCGCGACGCCGTGGCCCAGTTTTTGTGGGCCATCGCTCCCCGCTCAGGCCTGGTTTTGGCAAACGCGCAAAAGACGCGGATGTTCGGGATCCTCGCGACCGCCTTCGAAGCGGCCGGCGAACCGCGCTGGGCGCTCGCCTGCCAGCACGCGAAAGTCCGCTGAGCAACGCCGCTCCGGTGTCCGTCCAGGCTGAATCGATCCGGACGATCCAGGTTTTTTCCGGGGAAGCGGGTTTGCGGACTTGATCGCGAAGGTGGTATCGACCTTTACCGGCCCGCATCACCCCATGAAAATCCCGCCCCTCCTCGTCGGCGCACTCATCGCTCTCGTCGCCATCGCACTGCCCTCCCACGCCACCGCCTCGCCCGCCTTTGCCCTCGGCGCAGACATCAGCTGGGTCACCCAGATGGAGTCCTCGGGAGTGAAATTCTACGACGCCGGCGGCACTCAGCAGGACTGTTTCGCCCTGATGAAATCGCTCGGCATGAATTCGATCCGTCTCCGTGTGTGGGTGAACCCCGCCGGCGGCTGGTGCGGACAGGACGACGTGGTGGCCAAGGCCAAACGCGCCGCCGCGCTCGGGATGCATATCCTGATCGACTTTCACTACAGCGACTCCTGGGCCGATCCGGGCAAGCAGAACGTGCCCGCCGCCTGGATCGGGGCCGACATCAACCAGCTTGCGACCGACGTGGCCGCCCACACCACCGCCGTGCTCTCCGCCCTGAAGGCTGCTGGGGTCACGCCCGACTGGGTGCAGATTGGAAACGAGACCAACTCCGGCATGCTCTGGCCGCTCGGCAGCACGAGCAGCGGATTCGCGAACTTCACGCTCCTCGTCAACGCGGGCAACGACGCCGCAAAGGCCGTCTTCCCTTCCGTGAAGACGATCGTCCACATCTCCAACGGTTACGACGACTCCCTCTTTCGCTGGATGTTCGACGGGCTCACCGCCGCCGGTGCCCGCTTCGACGTGATCGGCATGTCGCTGTATCCGGATTCCACCGACTGGCCGGAGAAAGACAGCGAATGTCTCGACACGATGAACGACATGGTGGCCCGCTACGGAAAGCAGGTCATGGTCTGCGAGGTCGGGATGGACAGCTCGGCCGTCCAACCGAGCCGGGCGTTCCTGGCGGACATCATCGCAAAGACGAAATCCGTCGCCGGCGGCGCGGGTCTCGGCGTGTTCTACTGGGAGCCCGAATGCTACGGCGGCTGGCAGGGCTACACCAAGGGCGCCTTCGACTCCACCGGCAAGCCGACCCTCGCGCTCAACGCCTTCAAGGTCGCAGCCTCCGCCGGTGCGAGATCAACCTTCACCAGCATCTCGTCACGCTCGTACGTGGGTACGGGCGACAACATCGAAGTCGCAGGCTTCGTCATCTCCGGCTCCTCGCCGAAAACCGTCCTCATCCGCGCCTCCGGACCCGCGCTCACGCCTTATGGCGTCTCGGGCGTCCTCTCCGACCCGATGCTCGAGCTGTACGACCAAGTCGGCCCGACGCTGATCGCGAGCGACGACAACTGGGGCGACAACCCCTCAATGGCCGCCGCAATCGCGACCGTCGGCAAGCGCGTGGGCGCCTTTGCCTGGCCCGCAGGTTCCAAGGACGCCGCGCTACTGGTGACGCTCGACCCCGGCATCTACACCGCCCAGGTCAAGGGCGTGAACGGCGCCACCGGGGTCACTCTGATGGAAGTCTACGACGCCGACTAGGCCCGGCGGAAGAGAGCGGGAAGCGCGAATTGAGAATCTAGAATCCAGGAGTTAGGAGTTAGAATCGTCTGTCCCAGCCCTCTGACCTCTGACCGCCAACCGCCAACCGCCGACTTCCGAATTCCGACTTCCGACCTCTGGCTTCTGGCCTCTGACCTCTGGCTTCTGGCTTCTCGCTTCTCGCTTCTGATTCGTAAACGCCTGCTCAAAGTGGCCATCGTCCGGCACAACGGCCACCGCGAAAGCGCTTCTGGCGTTGCCAACGGGCTCGGCGCGCCTGTCGTGGTGGGGTGATGGCTGATCTGCCGGACCCCCTCCAAACCGCCCAACCCCAGGCGAATGCCGCCACCGCCAGCATACGGCCCAAGCGTGGACCCTGGCTGTCACTCATGGGCGCCACGGTCCTGATGCTCACTCTGCTCGTGCTGCGTCCGGGGAGCTTCTTCGACCTCGGCATCAACACCTACGGGACCTGGTTCCTGGATTCCTACGCGATCCTCGCCTCGAACGACGCACAGGCCTTCGGACTCGACGTGTACAAGCCGAACCCGCTGGACCCCTTTCATCGACCGCACGTCTATTCGTCGTGGTGGCTCTGCCTGGGAAGTTTCGGTCTCACCCGGGCGGATACGCTGTGGGTCAGTCTCGTGCTGGTGGGCGGGTTCGTCCTGACCGCGCTCGCGGCGCTTCGCCCCCGGCGGTATTCCGAGGCGGCTTTTTATGCGGCCGTGCTGCTCGCGCCACCGATGCTGCTCGCCATCAACCGGGCAAACAACGACCTCGTCGTATTCGTGCTGCTCGCGATTCTCCCGTCCTGCGTGGTCGCGAGCAGCCGGATCGTCCGCAACGTCGTGCCCTTCCTCGTGGCCTTCGCGACGGGCCTGAAGTACTACCCCGCCGCGGCCGCGCTGCTCCTCCTCACCGGCCGCGACCGCCGCGAGGCCCGCGCCCGGGTCCTGATCCAGGCCCTGCTCTTCGCCGTCGTGGGAATCAGCATCGCGGGCGATCTTCGGAGGCTCCCCGGACTGATGCCGAAGACCGAAGGGCTCATGACGTTTGGCTCGACCGCCATTCCCTCGATGCTGAACTGGCGGCTCGGGCCCTGGGTGTTGGCTGCGGGGATCGTCGGCCTCGCCATCGCCGCCGCGCTCTGGATGCGGCAGGCGCGATCGGGAGAATCCGACCGATCGGCTGGCAAGGCCGATGCCTGCGAGCTGCGTTTCGTCCTGGGCGCCGCGCTCCTCTGCGCCTGTTTCTGGCTCGGCATGAACCAGGGCTATCGCTGGGTGTTCGCCGTGTGGCTTGCGCCCTGGCTCTGGCGCGAGGGCTTTGCGGTCGCCCCCGGGACTCGCGACCGGCTAGCGCGTGCGACGGGCTTCCTGCTGATCGCCGTGCTGTGGACAGATTCGTTCATTGCGATCGGACTCAACCGGCTCCTCGGCACGGTGCCACTGGCCACCCTGCTGCGCTGGTCCAACGGTCTCTATGCCCTGGAACAGCCCATGACCTGGACCTTCTTCGCCTGCCTGCTCGCGCTCCTGATCCGGTTTCTCAGGAGTCACTCGGTCCTTCGACGGGCCGCCTGAATCGGCCCGTGGCGGAGCGCCGAGGCGCTCCGTCCAAAGCGGAGACGAAGCCAGAAATGCAGAGGCTCGGTCTCGGCTCACGACCCATTCATCAGGCCCCCACCAGGTTCATGGATCTCTCTTGCCGTGATCATCGGCACAGGCACGCTGCCGGCATGCGTCTGCGCCACCTCGCATTCCTTCTCGCCTCCTCCGCCGCCCTGTTCGCCGGTGGACAGCAGATCGTGCGCGTGTGGACGAACTATCGCGACGCCGCGTACTTCGACCGCATCGGGGAATACTTCGGCGGGCGGGAACATCACAGCGGACGCATGGTGCTGCGCTCGCAACCCGAACACCGCGCCGGGTTCTATTTTCTGGTCCGAATCACGGAGCCCAAAGCCGTGCCCGCGGGCAGCCGCTGGGTGCTCGACGTGATCCTTCCCGACCACAAGCACGCGAAGACGTTCACCTACGCCTTGCCGCAGGGCCAGACCGAGCCCGTGGCCCTGCTCGGCCTGACCGGCCCCGACTGGCCGGGGCCGAAGGTCCACCCGCTCGCCTGGCACGTGCAGCTGGTCGGACCCGACGGCCGGGTCCTCCTCACCAAATCGAGCTTCCTCTGGGAGTAGGCGAAGGCCGGCGGGCGTAGCAGCCCCCGCTCACTTCTTCGCCTGCGGCGCCAGGTTCTTCGCGAGGAAGGCCTCGATATCGGTGTAGATTTCGATCCGGTGACGGAAATAACTGAATCCGTGCCCCTCGCCACCGACAAAATGGCTCTCGACCGGCACATGGTACTTCTCGAGCTGAGCAACGAGGTCGCGCGACTCGCTCACGTCGGCAACCCGGTCGTCCTTGCCGTGTGCGACAAACACCGGAATCTTCAGCCGATCGACATGGCGCAGCGGTGAAATCTCGTCGAACCGCGCCTTGTTCTTCGCGGGATCGCCCAGGTGGCGCTTCAGGATGTCGAAACGGTTCGTGTTGTCGTCCATCCATTTCGCGTCGCGCATGACCTTCGCAAAGTCGAACACACCCGCGATCGCCACCGCGCAGCGGTACAGGCCGGGTTCGTTCTCCGCCCCATACAAGGCGAGATACGCCCCGAAGGAGCCGCCCATGATCGCGACGCGGTGGCGGTCGATCAGGCCGGTTTTCAACAGCAGGTGCACGCCGTCCGTGACGTCGTCGCTCATCTTGGCAAAATCCCATCGGTCAGCCTCGCTGAACTCCCAGCCAAAGCCGGTCGAGCCCCGATAGTTCGGCTGAAAGACCGCATACCCGCGGCTCGCCAGGAACTGCACCTCGGGATTCCAGCCCCAGACGTCGCGCACCCACGGTCCGCCGTGAGGCAGCACGACCATCGGGACGGGATGCCGCCGTGAGGCGCCCGCGGGGAGCGTGACGTATCCCTGGATCATCTTTCCGTCGCGCGCCTTGTAGTTGACCACGCGCATGGGAAGCATGCGCTTCGGATCGATCCAGGGACGCGTGCTCTTGATGAGCCCGATCCTGCCCTTCTCCAGGTTCACGGAGTAGTAGGCGGTGGGCATCACGTCGCTGCTCGCGGACACCACGAAGTCCGTCTGCGCGCGGTTGCTCCCCATGATGTCGATGATCGAATTCCTGACCGGGAAGCTCCGCTCGATCTTGTTCTGCAGGAATTCATAATCCTTCGTGAACCAGACCGCGTGCAGGCCCTCGCGAAACAATTTCATGCCAATGATGTTCAGGGTGACAGGGTCGCGGTAGAACCAGGCCCACAAGGGATCGTAACGTTTGTCCTGATACAGCACCTCCCCCTTCCTTCCGGTCAGCGCATTCATGCGGCACACCTCGCGCGGCTCGCCGTGTCGCTCGGGAGCGACCATGATCACCTCGCCCGGCTTGTCGCCGGCGCAGAGGAAATCGTAATCATCGAGGTTGACCGGTGAACGCACCCAGGCGCCCTTCCTGAAAACCCAAAGCGTGTCATATCCGTTCACCTGAGTGAAGGCGTAGGCCAGTTCCCCGTTCTTGTCGCAGGAATACCCAAAGGGCGTTCCCGACGGCGGGGCCGGGTAGCTGTCGAGTACGCTGGCTTCGGTGCCATAGGGGTATAAAGAGGAATCCAGTCTTCCGAAGCCCGCCATGCCCTTGAGTTTCTCGCGGGCATCGATCCGCATCGCGCCATAGTCCCTGCCTTCGTCCCAGGCGTTTTCGCGCAGCCAGATGACCGGCGCCATACGGTCCCGGCGCGGCACCCCGAGCACCTGCAGTGCATTGTGCGCCTCGATGTAATAGGCATTCGAGAGGTCGCCGACCTCCGCCACCATCGTGCCGTAGGCATACAGCTTCTCCTTGCTCAGCCGACACAGCAGATGCGTGTCGTCGAGCCAGTGGTAGTTGAAGACGTCGGTTCCGCCGGGGCCCATCAGCTCCTCGAACTTTCCGTCCTTGATGTTCACGACCAGCAGCTCCTCGCGGTCGTGCTTGGCGTCGGTGACGATCGCGGCGAAATGATCGCCCGCGTCGTTTATCGCCGGATCCCGGAAGAGCGGCGGCCGGAAGAAATCCGCCACTGGGATCGGTTGGTCCGCGGGCGCCGGCACCATTCGGTACAGCGGATCGGTGGTGTCGGCCGCGAGAGCGGCACCGCACATAAGGAGCCCGGCGAGGGCGAGCAGGAAGGTTCGGTAGGGAGACATGGCTGGTAAAGTCCATCCCGGCCCACACGCGGTCGCGTCCGGGTAGTCTGGAGGGAAAGGTTGGCTGAGCCGATCCGGCGCAGGCGCCGGCTGGTGCCCGGGATTGCTAAGAATACTCCGCGGTCGTGGCTAGACGAAAATCACGGCACGCCGGAGCGGCTCCTCCGCCACCGGGCGGGCCGCGCGATTGGCGGACCCGCCGCTCCACCCGGAAGACAGCGCGCGAAGTCGGAGCCTCTTCCGCTTCAATGCGAGCCCAGATTCCTCGCGAGGAAGGCCTCGACGCCGCCGTAGATCTTGAATGGTCGCTTGAACGTGATGATCCGGTACTCCTCGCCAACCATCACCTTTTCATAGGGCACGTGGCTCGCATCCAAGGCCGACATCAGTTTTCGGGCCTGGTTATCCTGCACGCGGTCGAACGACAGGTACGACAGGAATACGGGAACCTTCACCTTGTCGACGTGCTGAAGCGGCGACAGTCGATCGTATTCCGCAGCGTCCTTCGCCGGGTCTCCAAGATGACGCTTCATCAGGTCGTA
>JAJXYI010000055.1 GCA_021780625.1 bacterium
AATTGAAGCACGAGGATCCCGACCATGAGCACCAGCGCGGCGAGCGCGGCGACGCCGAGGCCCACCGCCGCACTCTCGAGCTCCGGATAGAGGCCGCCAAAGGCGATACGGTACCCAGGAGGCAGCTTTAGGTCCGCCAGGGCGCTGCGCGCCTTCGACACCACACTGCCCAGCGGCCCCAGGGGCGTCGCGAGGATGTCAAGGGACCTTGCCCCGTCGATGTGACGAAGCTGGTTTGGGACCGCCTCATAGGTCGCATCCGCCACCTGGCCGAGCGTCGTCCACGCACCGGGTCCGGTCGGGAGTCCGGTCCGGATCGGCACGCCCTTCAGCGCGCCAAGATCGAGGTCGTGCGCGTCGGCGAGTCGGACGTAGAGATCCAACGGCACCTGTCCCTCCGGCACACGCGCCACCACTTCGCCAGCGAGGAGCGGGCGGAGCTGCGCATACAATGAGGCCGGGGAGAGCCGGTCCGCAGCGAGCGCCGCGACACGCGGCGTGATTCGCACCTGGGTGACCGGATAGCCGTCGTTGTTGAAGAGGTCGGTGAGCTCCGAAATTCCACGGAGTCGCCGCGTGATCTCCCCGGCCAGCGCGCGCAGCTCGGGTATCCGGGAACCGAACACATGGATTACAAATGGCTGCGGCAGGCCCGACAGGCTCTCTCCCACCCGCTCGATGGTCGGCGTGTCGAGGGAAAGTTGCACGCCGGTCGTCCGGCTTTCTGCGAGCACCCGGTTGCCGATCGCGTCGAGGCTGTTGACGTTCACACCCGGCTTGAGCGTCACCTGGATCTCCCCGGCGTAGGCGGGCTCCGTGTACGAGGTCCCGTTCGCGGAACCGATGCGCGCGGCCACATGGGCCACCGCCGGATCCTTCATCAGCCTGCGTGAGATCCCGGCGACCGCCGCCTGGGAGTCCGCCAGGGACGACCCGGGCGGGAGGGTGAAACTCTCCAGGAGCACGCCTTCGTTTGGAAGGGGTAGGAAGTCGATGGGTACAAAGGCGAGTCCGGCGAGGCTCAGCAGCAGGATGACGCAGGTCACCACGAGGCTCGTGATCGGACGTTTGGCCACCCAGGAAAACAGGTGCTCATTCCACAGTCTCAGCCGCTCGAGCACGCGTCCGCCCCCCGCAGTGCCCGCCGCCGCCTTTGATCCGGTCAGGCCGAGCGCGAGTGGAATGTAGGTGAGCGACACCGCAAGCGACGCGAGCAGCGCAAGGGTCATCGCCAGCGCAAACGGTATGAAGAAGAGCCCGGCCAGCCCGCCGACAAACAGGAGCGGCACAAAGACCGCCACCGTCGTCAGGGTCCCCGTGACGTCGGGCCCCGCGATGTCCCTCAACCCGCGTCGGATGCCCGTCCAGCGGTCGTCCCCCTGCTCCCAGCGGTGATAGATGCTCTCGAGCACGATGATCGCATCGTCCGCCAGCAGTCCGACTGCCACGGTGAGCGCACCGAGGGTCATGAGGTTCAGGCTCTGCCCGGCGAGTTGGAGGCCGGCAATGCCGATCAGGAGCGAGAGCGGAATGCTCGTCGCGAGCACCCAGATTCCGCGGCGCGCGCCGAGCATCCACATCAGGACGGCCACGGCGAGCAGCGCGCCGACGAGGAGGTTTCTGCCCAGGTCCGAACCGACCGCCTGCACCAGTCGGCCCTGGTCGTAGGTCCGTATCCAATGAACTCCGACGGGAAGCAGCCCTTGCGTGCGTTCGATCGTCTCCTGCACAGCTCGGGACACCGGGATGGTCGACGCGCCCGGTTGTTTCAAAACGATGAGCGTGACGCCCGGTTTTCCGTCGAGTTCGACCGCGTTGTGGATTGGCACGGGGGCGCGAACAATGCGGGCGAGCGCACTGAGCGGCACGGGGCCTGAAGCGGTCTGCACGGGAACGGGCCGGAGGTCCGCGACGCGCGTGGGCAGGCTCCGCGCCTCCATCGGCACGTCCTGATGTCCCTGGGTCAAATACCCGCCGGATCGCAGGATCACCTGGTCGCCCAGCGCCGCGGTCAGGTCCGCCGCCGACACCCCGTAGCGGTGCATGGCCGCGAGGTCGGGCTGGATCCAGAGCGCCTCATCGCCGGCACCGTAAAGCTGCACACGCTGCACTCCTGGAAGCGCCCGAAGCGCCGGCACGACGTTCGCGAGTGCATCGCGCTGCACCTCGGCGGGCGATACTCCTGCCGGGATCTCCGCGGTGTAATCGGCGACCTCGTTGATCGCGTTGCCCATGATCTCCGCGTAAGGCGCAGCGTCGCCCGGGAGCGCACTTCGCGCCCGGTCGATCGCCCCGTTGATCGCCTGGAGGTCGAGCTGGGCGTTCGTGCCGTTTCGGAAACGCGCATCGATCTCCACCGTGCCGTCACCCATGACCGAGCGCACCGCTTCGAGGTCGGGAAGTCCGAGGATCTCACCTTCGAGCGGACGGACCACCAGCGTCTCAAGCTCGGCCGCGGTGGCTCCGGGCTGGTGCGCCACGACGCTGATTTCCGGATACGCAAAACGCGGCAGCACCTCCACCGGAATCCGGATCAGTGAATGGATTCCCGCGGCGCACAGGACCCCAAAGACCAGGATCCACAGAAGCGGACGGCGCAGCCAGCCTCGGACGGTTGGGTTGGCTTGCATTGGCTAGTCCGGAGGCTGGTAGCGGTCGGCGATTCCCCGGTGGTACTCCAGGTACGCGTTCTCGACCACAATCTGCGTGCCCGCAGCGGGACCCGTTGCGAGGAAGGTGTTCCATCCGCTGGACCATGCCGGCTGCACCGCCACGGGATGATCCTTGCCGGCAGTTCGCACCAGCACCCACCAGTGACCGCGGTCGAGGATGAGCGCGCGCGTCGGCACCGATATCATCGGACGGGGCGCGCCTTGCAGTGTCAGGATTCCGGCGTCGCCGGACTTCCATTCCACCCCGGGTTTCGTTGCCTCCAGCCCCAGCGCTTCGCCCCCGCCCGGCGTCCGCACGCCAAACACCGCCCGCACCTCGACGGGAATGTCCGGACCACCGCCCGAAGGCGCAAATCGTCCCTGCATGCCCGGGTGCACCGAAATTCCGCTGTTCGCATACCAATCGGCCCGCAGCCAGATCCGGCCGGCAGGCTGGATCGTCAGCAGCGCCTGTCCGGTCGCTACGCGGGCGCCGTCGGCCGTATCCACCGCGAGTACGACGCCCGGGACGGGGGCCTCGATCGCACCGGCCGCACGCACGGCATCGGCCTCGGCCAGCGCCCTGTCCAGCGCCGCCTTGGCCCCCGCGAGCGCAGCCTCGGCCTGGAGCGACTCCTGCCGCGTCGCCAGGTGGTCGGCCGCCTGGCGGCGTCGCAGGGCGAGCGCCTGTTCCGCGCCGGTTTCATCCGCCCGGGCGCTGGCTACCGCACCGCGCGCCGCGGCCCACGTGGCCGCGAATTCGGGCCCCGTGAGGCGGGCTATCACCTCGCCCGGAATGACCCGGTCTCCAGGCAGCACCCGAAGTTTGGATACGATGCCGGTCGCTGACGCGATCAACGGCACCAGGGCCTGGGGCTCCACCTGCGCGTAGGCGGTGGCGCTCGGGGCCGCCATCGCGGACACCGCCTCGACACAACCCGCCTCGACGCCGCGAGCGAGCGGGACGATGGCGCCGAGCCATGCCAATCCAGCCGCCAGCGGAGGGACCCACCCTCGTGGGATCTTCGGAAATCTCCGGATCATGCTCGCAGCCTAGCAGAGCGAGGCTTACGAGAGCCTGACGCGAACCTGACAAATGCGTCAGCTTGGTCCTTATCGCGCTGCCGCGTTGGGGAACTGCAGCGTAAATTTCGATCCGCGACCGGGTTCGCTTACCACCCGGACGGTGCCGCCGTGAAGCGTCATGATCGACTTCACGATCGCCAGGCCCAGGCCGGCGCCGTCCGGATTCTGCGAACGCGCGGGCTCCACGCGGTAGAGGCGGTCGAACAGATACGGCAGATGGCGCCCTTCGATGCCACACCCCGTGTCGGCAACCTCGACTTCGCAGCCCCCATCGGCCCCTGGGCGCACGGTCACGACCACCTGCCCGCCTCGGGGAGTGTGGTTGAGGGCGTTCGAAATGAGATTGCTCGCCGCCTGGCGAAACAGCACGGGATCCGCGCTCACGTCACCGTCACCCGCGCTGCGAACCGCGACGCCACGATCGTCGGCCAGGGCTTCGTAGAATTCGCACACGCTGTCCACCGCCTCCCGGGCCTTGAACCGCTCGCATGCGGCCGTCGCCGTCGGGCTGTCCGCGCGCGCCAGGAACAGGAGGTTGTCGATCAGGCGGGTGAGCCTTGCGAACTCCTCGAGGCTCGACTCCAGCGTGCTGCGGTATTCGTCGGGCGTGCGCGACTGCGAGAGCGCCACCCCGGCCTCGCCGCACAGGTTGTTGATGGGCGTGCGCAGTTCGTGCGCCAGGTCCGCGGAAAACTGCGACAGTCGGTTGAAGGAGTCGCCGAGGCGATCGAGCATGCGGTCGAAACTCCGTGCCAGCGAAGCGAGCTCGACCGGCCAGCCTGTGGATTCGATCCGCTCGTGGAGCTGGCTCGCGGTGATTCGCTCCGTGAGCTGCGTGATTTCCTGAAGCGGAGCCAGCCCGCGTCGCGCGACGAAATAGCCTGCCACACAGGAGAAGACGGTCCCGGAAAGGATCACGGCCAGCAACTTCCACCGGTACCCTTCGATCAACTCCTCCTCCTCCGAGACGTCGAGCGCCACCTGGAACGACACCTCGTCGGCCCCCGCGAGCCGCGCGCCGGCGTCCCCCGCCATCATCAGGCAGAAACGGCCCGACTGCGTGCGATGCAGGGTGCCCCGACTCGGCACCTTCGTCGCCGGCGCGGCCGGCGGGAACACGTTCGCCGGGAGCCGCGCCGCCATGCCGGGAGTCTCCAGCACGGTGCGGCCCTTCAGGTCGAGGATGCGGATGTAGTACTTGATCGGACTGGTGACCGACTCGATCTGGACCTCATTGACCAGCTGTCGCACTTGGTCCGGATGCTCCCGGAGGAGGCGACGGCAGTCCTGGATTTTGTTCACCAGGAAATCATTGTCCTCGCGCTCGAGGTTCTGAACCTGGGTCCAGTAAAGGTAGGCGGCGGCGGCCACAAGCAACGCGGCCGTGGTGGCGGTGTAGAGCACCGTGAGCCGCCGGACGATCGACCACTGGGCCGGACGTGGCGAGGCGGCGACGGCTTCAGCTGGCGCGTTCCTCGAGGACATAGCCCACTCCCCTCACCGTATGGATCAACTTGGCGTCAAACGGATCGTCCACCTTCGAGCGTAGGCGGCGTATCGCCACTTCAACGACATTCGGATCGCTGTGAAAATGGATGTCCCACACCTGCTCGGCGATGAGGGTCTTCGAAAGCGGCTCGCCACGGCGGCGGACAAGCAGCTCCAGCAGCGCAAACTCCTTGGCGGTCAGATCCAGCGCCCCACCCGCCCGCGTCGCACGGCGGCGGGGCAGGTCGAGCTGCAGGTCCGCCACGCGCAGGACCTCGTCCTTGCGCACGGGTCCGCGACGCAGCAGGGTTCGCACCCGCGCGAGCAGCTCCGCGAAGGCAAAGGGCTTGGCCAGGTAGTCGTCGGCGCCGAGTTCGAGACCCTTGACCTTGTCGTCCACCGTGTCGCGCGCCGTCAGCATCAACACCGGCAGCTCCCGCCCCGCCTCGCGCAACGCCGCCAGCACCGACCAGCCGTCGCGGCCCGGCAGCATCACGTCGAGGATCACTAGGTCGTTCTCGGTCGTCAGCGCTCGCTCGAGCCCCTCGGTGCCGGTCGACACGACCTCGACCGTGAACCCGTTCTCCGACAGCCCCTGGCGCAGGAACGCCGCGGTCTTGGCTTCGTCTTCGATGATCAGGATGCGCATGAGCCTTTTCGGGATGCAGGCAACAGAGGGACACGAAGGCAACAAAGGGATGGTCCGGCGCGGGTAATTGGATGCCCGGGACAGCAGCAGTTGTCCTCGCTGGTGAGCCGATCAGCGCGCTCACCCCATGGTCATCCGGCTCGTCCTTCGTTCGCTTCGTTGTCTTCTGTTCACGTCTCACGTCGAGCTCCGTGGCTGTTCAAGCCAGGCCGCCGTTGACGCGGATGTTCTGCCCCGTGATCCAGCCACCCTCCTCGTCGGCGAGAAAAGCGACGATTCCGGCGATGTCGGTCGGCCGACCCAGCCGGCCAAACGCCGATTGCTTCGCAAAAAACTCCAGCTGCTCGGCGGATTTTCCTGCGAAGAACAGCTCGGTCTCGGTCGGCCCCGGCGACACGGCGTTCACCGTGATTCCGCGCGAGCCGAGTTCGCGGGAGAGCGAGCGCGTCATCTGTTCCACCGCTCCCTTGGTGGCGACATAGGCGCCGTACATCGGAAGGTGGCGGGCGGTCGTCGAACTGGAGACATTGATGATCCTGCCCCCATCCGCCAGGCGCGTCGCGGCCTGCTGGCAGGCGAAGAAGGTGCCCTTGACGTTGACCGCCATGATCCGGTCGAACTCCGCCTCGGAGGTCACGGCGATGGGCTTGTTGAAGATCGTGCCGGCGTTGTTCACGAGGATGTCAATCTTGCCGAAATGCGCGATCGCCTCGTCGAACAGACGGACGATTTCAGCGACCCTACCGACGTCGGCCTTCACGGCGAAGGCCCTGCCTCCCGCTGCGGTGATGTGGGCGACGACCTTCTCGGCTTCGACGGCGTTTGAGGCGTAGTTGACGACGATCGCCGCGCCCGCCTCAGCGAGCCGCTCCGAGATCGCCCGCCCGATTCCCCGCGAGGCACCGGTCACCAACGCCACTTTTCCCTTCAGAGTCTGGTTTGTGCTCATGGGGGTAATTCAGCCACTCCGATTCCATTGGCAACTTTGCCAGTCGATTACGCGGCACCGCGCCCGCCGCGCAGGTCGACTGCGCAGGCAGACCTTTGCGGTGCCCTCGGATGCTCCAGAGCGCACGTGACGATTAATGGCCATCTCGAGGAAATTTACCCAGCGGGACGATTTTTCGCTCTGCTCGTTGAGTGAGGTCGCTAGGCTCCCCTCGTGCCGAAAGTATTGGTCAACTGGAGCGAGTTTGAGCTGGGCGCAGAGGCCCAGCCCGCGGAGGCGCAAGGCTACCTCGACGCCCAAACCGGCGCGGTGTTTGTCGTGGCGACCGAAACGGCGGACCTGTTGCAGGCGCTGCTGGCCGAAGCCCCGCCCGACGCGTCGGTCGACAGGGTGATCGAGGGAGCCGACGTGCCCGACTGGCAGAAGGACGCGCTCAGGGAAGCGTGGCTCCTTGAGGAGAACCCGGGGCACCACCTGATCCACCTCGCCGACGCCGACCTGCAAGAAGTCGGCCGCGACCTAGCGGATTTTGCCGCGACGGTGCATGACGCAGCCCTGCGACGAACACTCGAACGGATTATCGAAGAGCGTGCCGCGGTCAGGCGTTTTCACGAGGTGGTCCAGGGCACGTTCCGTGAGCGTGAGAAGTGGTTCGTATTCCAGGAGCAGCGGCGACGTGAGAAGGCGACTGCGTGGCTCGCAGCACACGGTGTCGACGTGGAGTGGGCGCATTCGGAACCGTTGGCGGAGGACCTCACCCGCCCGACTCCCAGGCAGCATCTGTTGAGAGGCGTGCTGAAATTCACTCAGGCCGCGGCGCAGCTTCCCGGGGTAACACGGATCGCACTGCTCGGCTCGCTCACCCGCGACGAACCCGAGCCCAAGGACGCCGATGTGCTCGTGACCGTCAGCGATGCGATGGAGCTCGCGCCACTCGCGAAGGCCGGCCGACAACTTGCCGGGCATGCTCAGCAGTTAAATCGCGGAGCGGACGTGTTTCTCGCGGACGAGCGCGGCGACTACCTAGGCCGCGCGTGCCACTGGCGCGAGTGCGCGCCAGGTATCCGCGCGAGCTGCGACGCGCTGCACTGCGGCCGCCGGCCTTACCTGCACGACGACCTCCGGGACATTCGACTCAAGTCGGATCTCGTCGCGACGCCGCCGATCGAGCTATGGCCGGCGGTAGACGTGCGAGTGCCGACGCCGGACGATGTCGAACGCGTGCTCCTCGCACCGCTGCGCGCGCAGGCGGCAGCACACGGTCCCGGCAGTAACGGCGCGTAATCAGCCGTGGTACGGCCCTGGTCAGCGTGATTTCGCGTGAGCCCAGCCCCCTCGTTGAGCCCCCCCGGCTGAACGAGGCGACTTCGATGGAGAAATCGAGGACCTCCGACGAATTCTGAATCCAATCCGGTGACTCCCGACACTCACTCTTGAAAAGTTCACCATGACTCACCCACTCGATTCACTCTTCCTCATGAATATCCCCTTTCTCGCCGATCTAAATCCAGACCAGCTGAGGCTCCTCATCGTCTTCGGATTCGTCATCGTCCTCGTCGCGATCAGGAGCTTCGCCCGTTTTCAGCGGCAGAAGATGTGGCACGACACCGTCCGGGCGGCGATCGACAAGGGCCAGCCGATTCCCGACGCGCTCGCGAAGATGCCGTCGTGGAGACGTGGCCAGTGTGGCGGACCCTGGATGTGGTACCGCGGGCTCATCTGGATCGCGGTCGGCGTCGGACTGTACCTCGTCGATACCGGTGGGGTACGCCAATGGGCTCCCCTGCCGATCTGCGTCGGAGCCGCCCTGCTCATCGGCGGTGTGGTCAGCAGCCTGATTGGGAACAAGCATCGTGATTCGCAGAATCCCACCTCCGAGCGGTGAGTTCCCCCGACTCCGAATTGATCGCCCGAGTCGTCCTTTGGGACGATCGCGACGCCTTCGGCAAACTGGTGCTCCGGCACCAGTCCGCAGTTCGGCGTTTTCTGCGGCATCTGACGGGCGGCGACCATGCCACGGCCGACGATCTCACCCAAGAGACGTTCGTGCGGGCGTATCGGAACCTGGCACGACACCGCGGAGAATCGAGCTTTGCGACTTGGCTGCTCGGGATCGCGCACAACCTGCATCGGAATGCGCGACGCAAGGCGGCACAGTTCGTCGCATCTCCGGACGAACGTCTCGACGACGAGACTACTCCGTCGTCCGCGCGAAGCTCAGACCTTCGCCACGATCTCGATGCGGCGCTGCAGTCGCTGTCCGCCGATGAGCAGACCGCCATCCATCTCTTCTATCAGCAAGGCCTCTCCCACCCCGAGATCGCGGAGGTGGTGGGCTGGCCCCTCGGGACGGTGAAGACGCACCTGACCCGCGGAAAAGAAAAGCTGCGTCACCTGCTCGCCGCATGGAATCCACTCGCATGAATCCCTCACTCCCGCCCGATGATGATACTCTGGATACGTGGCTGCGACGCGGCGCGGAGGTGCCACTGCCCGATGACGGCATGGTGAAACGTGTCCTCGAAGCCCTGCCGCCGCCTGCCGCCCCGGTAGCGGCGTGGACGCGATGGCTGCCTGTCGGCCTTGGCGCCCTGGGCGGCCTTTTGTGGATCGTGCTGAGCGGCCGATTCACCGTTGGAACCGGCGCGATTGATTCGACGACCATGCAACTCACCGCGCTCCTGTCCGATCCCGGCGCCCTCCTGACGCTCGCGATCTGCGCAGTGCTGGTCGCCGGATACTCGCTGGTCGGGGATTTGCTGGAAGACTGACGGCCCCCCGGGCGTGGCGCTTACCCCGCGGTTTGAGGGCAATGGGTGGCAAGGCTGCGCCTTCGACTCGTGCCAGAAGGTTTCCCGCTGACCTCGAACGACTAGCAGTCCGAGTCTGGATACCGGAACCGATTCCACACTTGACCGCCCGGACGCGGCCCGCACCGTAACCGATTCGACTCCTTATTGCCCGGTGGTGTAATGGCAGCACAGGCGACTTTGACTCGCCTAGTCATGGTTCGAATCCATGCCGGGCAGCCATTCGACGCGCTAACGCTTGCTCATGGCAGGCCATTCGACGCGCAAGGCAGGAAGTGGCGACGAATAAAGGA
>JAJXYI010000384.1 GCA_021780625.1 bacterium
CTGCACCTACAACGATCTCCTGGTCGCCGTGAAACGCGGGCTTGTGACGGAAGGCGAGGTCGACACCTCCCTGCGTCGGCTGCTTTCCACGCGCTTCCGGCTCGGACTCTTCGATCCGCCCGAGCGCGTGCCGTACGCATCCACGCCGGTGTCGCTGATCGATGGTCCCGAGCATCGGACGCTCGCGCGACAGGCGGCGGCCGAATCGATCGTGTTGCTGAAGAACGCGAATGGCCTGCTGCCCCTGCGCAAGGATCTCGACAGCATGCTCGTGCTCGGCCCGACCGCGGCCAATGCTGCGGCGCTGCTCGGAAACTATTTTGGAGTGAGTTCGCGGCTGGTGACGCCCCTCGAAGGCATCACCGAGCGGCTGGTGGAGGGCGTCCGCCTCGAATTTCGCACGGGCTGCCCCCTCGTCCAGGAGGTGGCGCCGGGAACCAACTACACCTTCCCCGCTGCCGAGGCGGCGGACGTCGTTGTGGCGGTGCTCGGCCTCGACCCGACCCTCGAGGGCGAGGAGGGCGACACGGTCGCATCGCCGGCGGGCGGCGACCGGAAGCAAATCGAGCTCCCGGCAAACCAGCGCGCGTTCCTGAAGGAGCTGCGGAAACACTCAAAAAAACTGGTTCTCGTCCTCACTGGTGGCAGCGCAATCGCGATTCCCGAGGAGCACGACTACTGCGACGCGGTGCTCGTGGCCTGGTATCCGGGCTGTGAAGGCGGACGTGCGTTGGCGGACGTGCTCTTCGGCGACGTGTCGCCCTCGGGCCGGCTTCCGGTGACCGTGCCGCGGCGCACCGAGGATCTGCCGGCCTTCGACGACTATGCGATGCGTGGACGAACCTACCGCTTTGCAGATGTGGCGCCGCTGTATCCATTCGGCTTTGGCCTGAGCTACGCCTCGTTCCGCTACGGGCCCGTGGGCCTGAACACCGGGAAACTCGCCAAAGGCGGGGAATTGGTCGTGCGTGGCACGCTTTCGAACAACAGCCGTATTGCCGCTGCTGAGACGGTGCAGTGTTATGTCGTTCCCCCCGCGTCGGTCGCCCTCGCGCCGAAGGCGAAGCTGGTGGATTTCCAGAAGGTCCTGGTCCCGCCGCAGGGTGCGGTGGAATACGAGTTCCGCCTGCCGGCGGAGGCGTTTCAGGTCGTGGACGAATCGGGTGCGCTGGTCTGGAGCACGGGCGGATACACCGTGGAGGTCGGCCCGGCGTCCCCGGGTCCGGTCGCCCGGTCGCTCGGGGCGCCCGAGCCCGCAAGGGCGTCCGTGGAGCTTGTCTGAACCCTGGCCCATTTCGAACGATGCAGGCCCTTGTCCTCGAGAAGACCCGCATGCTGAGCCTGCGCGAGCTCGCTCTCGAGGAGCCGTTGGGCGACCGCGACGTGCGCGTGCGGATACACACCGTGGGCGTCTGCGGAAGCGATGTGCACTACTACCAGCACGGGGCGATCGGCCCGTTCGTGGTGCGGGAGCCGATGGTGCTGGGACACGAGGCGGCCGGCGTCGTTGTGGAGGCGGGCAGGGCGGTGACCACGCTCAAGGTCGGCGACCGCGTGTGCATGGAGCCCGGCGTCCCGGATCCGCTCGGACGTGCGACGCGCCTCGGGTTGTACAATCTGGATCCCGCGGTCCGATTCTGGGCGACCCCGCCCGTCCACGGCTGCCTGCGGCCGACCGTGGTGCACCCGGAGGCGTTCACCTTCAGGTTGCCCGACAACGTGAGTTTTGGCGAAGGCGCGATGGTGGAGCCGTTCGCGGTCGGCATGCATGCCGTAACCAAGGCGCGGCTGACGCCGGGCGACGTGGCGGTGGTGCTTGGAGCGGGCCCGATCGGCGTTCTTACCGCCCTCGCAGCCCTCGCGGGCGGATGCGGGCGGGTGATCATCACGGACGTGAAGGCTCCCAAGCTCGAACTTGCCGCTTCGCTCGGTCCGATCACTCCGGTCAACGTGGCCCGCGAATCGCTCGCGGACGCGGTCAAATCGGCCACCGGAGCGTGGGGTGCCGACGTGGTCTTCGATGCGGTGGGCATGCCGGGTTCCTGCGGCGAGGCGATTTCGGTCGCGCGTCCGGGCGGGTGCATCGTGCTGATCGGCATGCCCGGTGCCTCGGTGCCCCTCGACGTCGTCGCGGCGCAGGTCAAGGAGCTGCGCATCGAGACGATTTTCCGATACGCCCACGTCTTCCCCCGCGCCCTGTCGTTGATGGCGGGCGGACGCGTGAATCTGAAGCCGCTCATCACCGACCGATTCGCCTTCGCCGACTCGATTGCGGCGTTCGACTACGCCTGTGCCATGAAGCCGACGAGCGTGAAGGTGCAGATCGAGCTGCCCTGACCCGCCGCTAACCCATGCAACGTGCACCAGACCCCCCCTCGCCCACGCGCGCCCCGCGCCCATCGTCGCCGTCCTCACGCGGCGGTCTGTCTTCCGATTGTTGAATCCTTACTCGAGACCCTGCGTCAAAATGCAGACTCCGATCACCTGAGGTGCGCCGTTTGTTGACGGTCATGCCCCGCAGGGATTGACCGCTCGAAAATCCGACCGTGGACGAACCCATTTCCCATCACCTTCCATGAGCATGCTCAAAGCGAACGAACAATTCTCCCTGGCGGACCAGGTGGTCCTCGTGACTGGAGGCGGCACGGGCATTGGCCTCGCGATCGCCTCATGCATGGCGGGCGCCGGCGCCCGGGTCGTGCTTGTCGGGCGACGCGAGGCGGAGCTTGCGGACGCCGCGCGGTCCCTGGGCGAGCGCGCCCTCTACATTGTCCATGATATCACGAAGCTGGATGACGCCGACGCATTGGTGGCCGAGGCCACGCGTCGCGCGGGGCCGATCACCTGCCTGGTCAACAATGCGGGCATTCACCTGAAGAAACTGGCGATCGATACGACGCCGGCGGAATTTCAGTCGGTCCTCAACACCCATGTGCTCGCAGCGCATGCGCTCACGCGTGCGGTGGCTCCGGGCATGATCGCCAGGAAGTCGGGGTCGATCCTCTTCACCGCGTCGATGGCGTCGCTGTTCGGCATTCCGCAGGTGATCGCCTACAGCGCGGCGAAGTCGGCGTATGTGGGCATTGTGCGCACGCTTGCGACGGAACTTTCGCCCCATGGGGTCCGCGTGAATGCGATCGCCCCGGGTTGGATTTCCACGGACATGTCGCGCAAGGCGATGGAGGGCGACCCCGCGCGCACCGCGAAGGTGTTGTCGCGCACGCCGATGGGTCGGCTGGGGCTGCCCTCGGAAGTCGGTTGGGCGGCTGTTTTCCTCACGTCTCCCGCGGCGTCGTTCGTCACCGGCGTCGTGCTGCCCGTCGACGGTGGCGCGAGCATCGGGTTCTGAGGCGCCGCCCGCAGGCGGCCGCCGTGGCCGGCAGAGCGATCGGCTCTTGTATTTTTGCGGGGTGTGACTCTGTTCTGGGCAGGATCATGCCGCATTCACCCGAGTCGAACAAACAGCCCATCTCCCGGCGGGAGATGTTTGCGGGCCTGCTGTCGCCGTTTCGCCGTGTGATCCAGGCGGGCACGGGGATTCCGGCTGACGTGCCACAGTCGCGGGAGGCGCTGCAGGCCGGCGATGTCATGGCGGTGATCGGCGGGCGGCTATGCCTCGCGTATCATGAAATCGCATGCACGGCGTGCGTGGACCGGTGCCCGGTGCCTGGAGCGCTCGTGTCGGAGGAGGGCCTGCCCAGGGTGGTTCCGGCCCTGTGCACCGGCTGCGGCCTCTGCCAGCCCGTGTGCCCGGCTCCCGAGAATGCAATCCGAATGGTGCCGCGCCCCCCGGGGCTGGCCCGACCTGCGTCACCGCCCGACGACGACGGCTCCTCGGTCGAACGGCGCAGCAGCCGTGGCAAGGCGTGAGCCGGGACCGGGCGACGACGAGGCCCCGGTAGTTGAAATCCAACTTCGGGACTTGGGATCGGCGGCCCGCGGCGGATCACCCGTTCGCGAGCACGCCGTCGGTCTGCATCTCCTTCAGCACGGTCGTGATGTAGGGGATCAGCTGCTTCTTGCGGCTCACGACGCCGGGCATGTCGAAGATCTCGTCCTCGCCGACGTGAGGATAGGAGATCCGCTGGATGAACGCCTGTTCGCCGCGCACCATCAGCAGCGAGTTCTGCGTATTGATGTCGGTGATGAGGAGGCAGGCGAACATGAGCCGGTCCTCCTTCCGGAGTTCCTCGAGCGCGATGCCCAGTTCTGCGTGGTGCTTCCAGAAATTGCCGAACCCGAGCTCCTCGACCTGCGAGACGGAGAAGCGGGCCAGGTCGTCCTCGTAGATTTTGAAGTCCGAACGCACCACCTTGTCGGGCGTGTTTGCGATGATGACCGATCCCGAGCTGAAGATCACGTCGGCGAGTTCGCGAGGATCCTCGCCGGATATCTTGGAGAGCCAGTCGAGCACGGATGCGTCCTTCTCGGTCGATGTCGGGCTGTGCAGGTTGAGCGTATCCGTAATGATGCCCCCCATCATGATGCCCGCGATGTCGGGACTCGGGCTCAGACCCGCGCGCCGGAAGAGGTCGCCGATGATGGTCGATGTCGAACCGACGGGCTCGTTGATGAACAGGATTGGCTGCTGCGTGGAGAGGGGCCCGAGGCGGTGGTGGTCGATGATCTCCGTGATGCACACCTGTTCCGCGCCCGGCACGGCCTGGGTGATTTCGTTGTGATCGACCAGGATCAGGCGGGTCTGGGAGGACTTCAGCATGTCGCTCTTGCCGAGTACGCCCACGAGTCGGCCCTCGTCGTCGACGACCATGAACGCCGGGGCGTTGGTGAGATTGAATTTTCTCCGGGCTTCGGCGATGCGCATGTCGCCGCTCACGGCGTAGAAATGCCGGTCCACCATCTGGTCGATCGTGGAGGCGGTGCGGATGACCCACGCGGTTGTCGCCGAATCGTACGCGCTGACAATCAGGCTGACATGGTTCTGCCGCGCCTGCTCGACGACCTCGGCGTCGGGTTCGAGGTTGCCCGTGATCACGAGGAGCCGGACGCCCATCTGAATCGAGCGCTGCTGGATGTCCCAGCGGTCGCCGACGATGATCACCGTCTGGTCGGGCGTGACGGACGTGGATTCAGGGATCCGCCCGAAGGAGCGCACGTCCATGGCGCCGATGCGCACGAAGAGATCCTCGACGACGTCGTTCCGCTCGACGTGCAGGACGCGGCCCTTCAGGGCGCGCGTGATATTGCCCAGGCTGGTGCGGACCCGGCGCATCTCGCGAGGCGTGCTGATGCGCGGCACGAAGTGTCCGGAGAGCTGGGTGATCGAGATCGTGCCGAGCACGCGCCGGTCGGCGGAGAGCACGGGCAGGACGCGGACGTCGTGGTGCTCGATCAGCTCGAGCGCCTCGGCGCAGGTGGCGTTCTCATTTACCGAATACACTTCCGACGCCATCAGGTCCTGGACCCGCGGCGTCACGTCGCTGAGGTACGTGGGCAAGGGTTGGTGGAACCGCTTGAGGATGGTATCGATGCGATCATTTGAGTTGCCGCAACGCGCGGCCACGAAGCCCTTTTCGCCCTGTGCCTCCTTGAGCGCCGCGTAGGCGATCGCCGAGCAGATGGCGTCGGAATCAGGATTCCTGTGGCCGATGATGTAGGTGGTGGGGTAGTCTTCCGGTGAAACCGCTTGGGGAGTCATATCTGTGGGAGTGAGTCAGTGTTAGAGAAAAGAATGCACTAAATGCGCCTTTGGCAAAGCGTGGTTTGTCCGTTCGTACGACCTTGGGAATGGCGGCCAGTCCGACAGGTTCGCCCGGTTCATCCGTTCCCTCGGGAAAACGTCCCGTGGGACTGGACAAACCTTTGGCGCCCCGCCTAAAGTGACGGCCGCATATGAAAATCTATCTGGACGGAAGCTTTGTGGACGCCTCCGAAGCGAAAATCTCGGTTTTTGACCATGGCCTGCTCTACGGCGATGGGATTTTTGAGGGCATTCGCCTTTACCAGGGCAACGTCTTCCGTCTGGACGAGCATCTGGAGCGCCTGGAGTACTCCGCCAAGGCGATCATGCTCAAGCTTCCGGTCGGCCGCAAGGAGATGGCCGAGGCGGTCTGCGAGACCTGCCGTCAGAACAACCTCAAGGACGGCTACATCCGACTCGTGGTGACCCGCGGCGTCGGCGATCTCGGCCTGTCCCCCTGGCTCTGTGCGAAGCCTTCCGTCTTTATCATCGCCGACAAGATCGCCCTCTATCCCAAGGAGTACTACGAGAAGGGGCTGGAGATCGTGACGGTCGCGACGCGTCGCATGAACCCGGCGGCGCTGCCCGCAGCGGTGAAGTCGTTGAATTACCTCAACAACATCCTCGCCAAGATCGAAGCCCGCCAGGCAGGTGCCCTTGAGGCCATCATGCTCAACGACCAAGGGTACGTGGCGGAGTGCACGGGCGACAACATCTTCATCGTCCACAAGGGCCGGATCCTCACGCCCGCGTCCCAACAGGGCGCGCTCCGTGGAATCACGCGCGACAGCATCTTCGACATCGCCCGCGAGATCGGCGTGCCGATCGAGGAACACGACCTCACCCGCTACGACGTCTGGAACGCTGACGAGGCCTTCCTCACGGGTACCGGTGCCGAGGTGATCCCGGTCGTAAAACTCGATGGCCGCGAAATCGGATCCGGCAAGCCGGGCCCGATCTTCTCAAAGGTCCTTGCCGCTTTCCACCGCCGCGTGCTCGTCGAGGGCACGCGCATCTGAGGTCCCTCGTCTGTCCTCCCACTGCGCCATTCTTTCGCTAAGCAGTTTCACGAATGCGACGCCCTGTCGCGTTCGTTCCGTCGGAAGAACGCCCCTCCGAGGGGCGGACTTTCGGCACGATGTGTGCAGAAGTGTGGAAAAAGACGGCAGACTTGATACACTTCCTCGTACGCAAGGCGGATAATCCATTAGCTCCTCCCACCTTTTCATGGCCTCGAATCTAAAGTGCCAGATTTGCTCCAAGCCCGCGACGGTGCATTTCACGCAGATTGTGAACAACAAAGTTCACAAGATAGATCTTTGCGAAGCCTGCGCGCAGGCCAAGGGCATCACGGACCCGAGCGGCTTCTCGCTGGCTGACCTCCTGGTCAAGGCCGCTCTGAATACCGAGCCGGTCGCATCTTCCGGGATGCGCTGTGAAAAGTGCGGCTTCACGCAGGGCGACTTCAAGAAATACGGCCGTTTTGGCTGCCCGTCCTGCTACGAGGCTTTCAAGGAGATGCTCGAGCCGATGCTCGACAGCATGCACAAGGGCGTGCGCCATGTCGGCAAGGTGCCGCACCAGGCCATCAGCCGCCAGAGCTTGCATGCGCGCTTGAGCAAGCTCGAGACCGACCTTTCGGAGGCGATCAAGAGTGAGCGTTACGAGGACGCCGCGCGCTTCCGCGATGAAATCGCCCAGGTCCGCTCGTCCTTCGGCGAGCAGCCCCAACGCTGAGCCCGCGCTGCCATGTCGCTCTCACAACTCATCGACTCGCCCTCCGAGCTGACCGACGGCACGACCAGCAAGTCTGCGATCGTGCTGATGACCCGCATCCGGCTCGCGCGAAACATTGCCGATCACTCCTTTCCGGGTTGGGCCAATGCACGCGAACGGGCTGAGATTGTCGCCTCCTGCCGCAAGGCGGTGTCCGGTGCGCCGGTCATGAAGCGCAACTACGCCTTTTCCATCGAGGAGATCGGCGAGCTCGAGCGCCAGATTCTCGTCGAGCGCCACCTCATCTCCCGCGAACTCAGCGGCGCAAAGGAGGGCGCCGGCGTGGTGATCAGCCGCGACCAGGCGGTGTCCGTCATGATCAACGAGGAGGATCACCTGCGCATCCAGGTCCTTCGCGCTGGTTTCCAGCTCAAGAAGGCCTGGTCCGTGATCAACGAGTTCGACAGCAACCTGGAGAACGCGCTCGATTTTGCGTTTTCGCCCAACCTCGGCTACCTCACCGCCTGCCCGACCAATCTCGGCACCGGCATGCGCGGCTCGGTCATGATGCACCTGCCTGCCCTCGTCATCTCGAACCAGATGGAGAAGGTTGTGCGGGCCGTGAACCAGCTCGGCATGGTCGTCCGCGGCCTCTTCGGCGAAGGATCCGACGCCTCCGGTTCGATCTTCCAGATCTCCAACCAGACGACCCTCGGCGAATCCGAAGAGGACATCATCAAGCGTCTTGAGGCGGTCCTGAAGTCGATCATCGAGCACGAGGAGAATGCCCGCGCCAAGCTGCTGGAGGCCGACGCGCAGAAGCTCTTCGACAAAGTGGGTCGCGCCTACGGCATCCTGCAGAACAGCCACCTGCTCTCGTCAAGCGAGGCGATGAACCTCCTGTCGCTGATCCGGCTCGGCGTCGACCTGGGCGTCTTCCCCGGCGAGAACCGTGCCGTGGTGGACCGCCTGTTCATCGAAGCCCAGCCCGGTCACCTGCAATATGCGCAGAAGGGCACCTTTGAGCCCGCACAGCGCGACATCCTTCGCGCCAACCGCCTTCGCAACGAATTCTGGTCTTTCCCGCGCCCCGATTACGAACACGTCTCTCTGTCCTGAGCCTTTCGGCCTTTCGGTCCGTTATAGGTGAGTCGGCTGAAACCTTAAACTCCTTTAAATACCATGTCCCAAGAGCCCATGAACAACTTCACGCCACGCGCACAGCAGGTCCTCGCGCTGGCACGCAAGGAGGCTGACCGGTTTCACCACAACTACGTCGGCACCGAGCACATTCTCCTGGGCTTGATCAAGCTCGGTCAGGGCGTGGCGGTGAGCGTTCTCCAGAAGATGGGGCTCGACCTCGAGACCGTGCGCAATGCCGTCGAAAAACAGGTCGGCATGGGGACCGAGATGAAGGTGCAGGGCTCGATCCCCTACACGCCGCGCGTCAAGAAGGTCCTGGCGCTCGCGGGCAAGGAGGCGAAGACCCTCAACCATTCCTACGTCGGCACGGAGCACATCCTGCTCGGTCTCCTTCGCGAAGGCGAAGGCGTTGCCGCGCGCGTGCTCAAGTCGCTCGACATCGACATCGAGCGCACTCGCCAGGAGATCCTGCACGAACTCGATCCGCAGCTCTCCGCCGGTGGTCCGGCCGAGGGCGGTGAGGAACCTCCCATGCCGCAGTCCCGCGGCGGTGCAAACCCCGAGGAGGGCGCCCCAGGCAAGAAGGAGGTCAAGACTCCCGCGCTCAAGGCCTTTGGCCGCGACCTCACCGAACTCGCCCGCAAGGGAGAGCTCGATCCGGTCGTCGGACGCAAGAACGAGATCCGCCGCGTCATCCAGATCCTGTGCCGGCGCACCAAGAACAACCCGGTCCTCATCGGCGAGGCCGGCGTCGGCAAGACCGCGATCGTCGAGGGGCTCGCCCAGGAGATCGCCAATGGTCTCGTGCCCGAGATCCTGCTCGAGCGGCGGGTCGTCACGCTCGACCTCGCGCTGATGGTCGCCGGCACCAAGTACCGCGGCCAGTTCGAGGAGCGCATCAAGGCGGTCATGGACGAGATCCGCCGCGCCAAGAACGTCATCCTCTTCATCGACGAGCTGCATACCATCGTCGGCGCCGGCGCCGCCGAGGGTGCGATGGACGCCTCCAACATCTTCAAGCCGGCGCTGTCCCGCGGCGAGCTGCAGTGCATCGGCGCCACCACGCTGAACGAGTACAGGAAGTACATCGAAAAGGACTCCGCCCTCGATCGACGCTTCCAGTCCGTCAAGGTCGAGCCGCCGTCCATCGAGGACTCCATCACCATCCTCAAGGGCATCCGCAGCAAGTACGAGGATCACCACAAGGCGGTCTTCACGGACAAGGCCCTGGAGGCTGCCGCGAAGCTGTCGGACCGTTATATCACCGGCC
>JAJXYI010000228.1:0-6170 GCA_021780625.1 bacterium
GGTCTGATATTCGATCGGGCGGCAGCCGCCGCTCACGAAACCTCACGCTGGGACAGTTCCGTCTTCTACCAGATCTTCCTCGCCTGCCGCATCGTCGCCGCTGGGGGACACCTCGCCACACTCGCGATCACGGCGGTACGCAAGGACATTCAGGTTGAGGGCCGTAAGGTCGGGAACTACGAGTCGCGCTGGGCGAAGGAAGGGTGGTCGTTCGCGCCGCGGCACACCGGCCTGGATTCGGTCGCGGCGGTGACTGCCGACGCCATACTTCCCCTGGTGCCCCCAGGGCGCCGAGGGGCCCTCGCGCGGCGAATCGGAACGCAGATCATCCTCTTCAGCTACCTCCACTGGTTGCTGGAGTACCGACGGGTGGTGGGTTGGCCGGTGGCGGTGGGGGTCGCCCGCGGGGCGCGTCCGGCGCGAAGCATGTCGGGGCTGCCCGTCAGCCCGCTGAGCAGGATGTGGCTACGGGTCGTGTACGCGGCAGTGACCGTGGCCGGCCTCACGCTGCCCCGCCGTCTGGGTCAGCGTGTCGGCGGGCGGATCGCGGGGCTCGCAAGGCGGCTCGGCCAGTCCGCCGACCGTCATGGGGGAGCGCGTGCCTGATCGCGTCCTGATCGTTGGTGCGCTTGCCGCAGAATCGCTCGAGACGAGCTACGCCCGCGCATTCGATCACCTCGGGTGGGCGGTTGATCGGTGGGATCCTGTTTCCAATGTTGGCTCGCGTGCGCGGGGTTTGCTTGCCGGGCGGATCTTCGCCCGTTTCGTGCGCGTCGAACCGTGGGTGCGCAAGGCCAACGCAGACCTTCTGCGGCTGGTGGCGGCAAGCGGGCCGTCGCTCATCCTGGTGATCGGTACGGAAGGCGTCAGGCCAGGCAGCCTCGGGCAGATCCGAGCCCGCCATCCACGCGTGCCAGTATACTGCCTCTACCCCGACAGCCCCCATAGCCTGGACGCGGACCGCATTCTGTGTTTGCCGCTGTTCACCAGGGTGACAGTGTCCTCACCCGACTGGGTCGCTACCATGACGCGGCTTGGGGGCCGAGAGGTGGGCTATCTGCCGTTCGCCGCAGACACCCTGTACCACGTCCCGACAGGGGAGCAGGGCCGAGCCGACCAGAACCTCGGATTCATCGGGACGTGGCGGCCCGAGCGCGAGCAGGTCCTCGAGGCGCTGGCCGATTTGGGGCTGCACATCTGGGGCGGAGGCTACTGGCGTTGGCGAACACGCTCGGGCTCTACCCTACGGCGTTGCTGGGTCGGCGGGCCGGCCATCGGGCAAGGTTTCGTGGAGGCGTGCGCCCAGACCCGGATCATGCTCAACATCCTCGATGTCACGAGCTGGCCCGGGCCGAACATGCGCGCCTTCGAGCTGGCCGCCTGCGGTGCGTTCGCGCTCACCGAGCGGACGACGCCGTTCACCGAGATCTTTCCGGAAGGGACCGCCTCGGCATGCTTCAGCTCGGTGGCCGAGGCTCGGGACAAGGCCCGCTTCTACCTTGCCAACGGAGGCGCACGAGTGAAAATTGGCCAGGCGGCCCACAGGATCGCGACCGAAGCCGGGCACACGTACCTGAACCGTGCGGAGCAGATCGTGCGCTGGGTCGCCGAAGATGCCAGCTGAAAGTCTGCGCCGGCGTGCACGCCGCGCTTGGGCGGTTCTCATTGTGGGTCTTGCGCTGCAGGCTGCCCTGCTGCCGCTGTTGTCAGCGAAGGCGGTGCCGTGGCAGGCACAGACCGCCGGGTTGCTCGCAGGTGCGGTCGCGCTCGTGCCGCTCGCCCGCTGGTGGGCCCGCGGAGATCGCACCGCGCCGATGTTCGAGCTGATCTGTGTGGCCTATCTCGTGCAGTTCTACCAACCGCTCTTTCACCAGGCCAACGGGGTCTGGGTCGTGCAGGGGCACGTGTGGCTCGATTGGTCGACGACGACACGGGCCCTGCTCCTTGTGGCCCTCGGGGTTGCGTGTTTGATCCTCGGGCACGAGATTGCGAAGCGCAGCTTCAAGGGGCTTCCGGCGATCGACTTGCCAATCTGGAGGCGCCGGCGTAGTTGGTTTGTCGCATTTGCCCTCCTGGTTGGCGTGGGCGGCGTCGCGCTCAGCGGTAGAGTCAGCGGCGGCGCCGGACTGGCCGCGCTGGTGCGTCTTGCGGAGGTGCAGCTCTACGTCCTCATCGCGCTGCTGGTGTTCTGGGGTTTCTCTTTGCCTGGCGGTCAACTGTGGGCGAAGGTGCTCGCGTTGGTTGTCACAGTGTTGTTTGCGGTTGTCGGTCTGGCGACGGGCATGCTCGAGCAGGCGGTGCTGCCGTTGATCGTCTTCGTGGTTGCCCTGTGGCAGACGCGCCGCCGTCTTCCGTGGCGGCTCGCCTTGGCAGGCGTTGTCGTGGTGGTCCTGCTCAACTCGGTTAAGGGGGAGTACCGAGAAGTGGCATGGGTGGGCGGTCGCAACCTCGGGTTTTTCGACAAGGTGGCGACCTGGGTCTCGCTTGCGGGCAGAGGTGCGGCTGGCGTGGCCGAGCACCGGCAGGAGCCGTTGAGGGAGTGGCTGAGCGCGTCGCTCTCCCGATTCGACCTCCTGCATAGGTTCTCTTTCGTCATTCGGATGACGCCGGATCCGTTGCCCTACTATCACGGTCTGACCTATGAATACCTGGCGGTAGCTGCCGTGCCGCGCCTGTTGTGGCCCGACAAACCGACCGCCTCCCAATCCAACAGGGTTGTCGACACAGACTACGGCTTCTTGAACGACTTGGAATCATCCACGGTGATCGGAATTGGAATGCTCCCGGAGGCCTACGCCAACTTCGGCGCCGCCGGGGTGGTCGTCATCCTCTTTCTTCAAGGCGCGCTTTTCGGGCTGCTGGACCGCCTTCTCAACAGTCCGCGCAGCGAAGGAGGCCGGGCCATCTACATCTGGACGATGGTGTTCTTCCTCAACGGGATCGGGTCCTGGGCGGCCATCCTCTTTGGGGCGCTGTTGCAGAACGTCCTGGTGAACGCGGCCTTGTTGCGCCCGTTCGCAGCTGGTTTTCGGGGGTCCGCACCTCCTGTCCGCATCGTCGTAGGTGTGGGTGGGGGCTAAGCATGCGGATTCTGCACGTTACGGAGGGCCTCCACCCCGACCTCGGGGGACCGGTGCGGAGTGTTGTGACACTCGCCGAGCGGCAGGTGGCGGCCGGCGATTCGGTCACGATCGCCGGGTTCGGGAGGGAGGGGGCGCAGGAGGTCGCTGTGCCTTCCCGTGTCGCGGTGCTTCGGCTCCAGCCGTTGATCCGGCAGCTCGGGGTTGCCAGCAACGTCCGCGAGTTGGCCGAGGCGGTGCCGCGGTTTGATGTGATCCACCTGCACGGGTTGTGGCTCCTGCACTGCCGGCTCGCGGCGAGAGTGGCGCTCAAAGCCGGAAGGCCCTACATCGTGAGTCCGCGGGGAATGCTGTATCGATCCGCGCTCACCGTGTCGAGATGGCGCAAGAGGCTGGCGCTCGTCTTGTACCAGCGCTCGGTCCTACTGGGTGCGGCTGCGATCCACTGTTCGACCAACGACGAGGTCGCGACTGTTCGTTGCCTCGGAGTCACCACCCCTTGTGCGGTCCTGCCAAATCCGATCGCAGGTCCCCCGCCGCAGGGTGTTCCTGTCATCGTTCGTGGCCCCGCCCTTGAAGGAAGACGCCTTGCCCTGTTTCTCGGTCGGCTTCACCGGACGAAGGGCCTCGACCTGCTGCTGCGGGCGTGGGGGCAGGTGCCGGCCGAAACTCGCCGGCCGTGGGCCGTCGTGATCGCCGGGCCGGACGCGGGCGGTTATGGCGTCGCGCTGCGGCGGCTGGCCGCGTCGCTTGGGCTCACGGATGAGGTGAGGTTTCTCGGCCCGCTCAGTGACGAGGCCAAGTGGGGGTGGCTGGCGACGTCGGAGCTATTAGTGGCGCCGTTTCGCGGCGAGAACTTCGGGAACGTGGTGCCCGAGGCGTTGCTGAGCGGGGTGCCGGTCATGGCATCACGAGAGATACCGTGGCACTTGCTTGTGGAGGCGGGTGCCGGCTGGTGGCTCCCGCTCGATGAAGGTGATTGGACAAGAGGGCTTTCCGAGGCGCTGGCGATGAATCGCGAGAGCTTGCGCGCCATGGGTACACGGGGGGCGGACAAGATTCGGCCACTGGTGAGCCCCGAAATAGTCGCGGCGGGCGTTCGGTCGTTGTACGACTGGGCCGCTGGCGTCGCCCTGCAACCGGCTTTCGTTCGATAGACCTCCCGACAAGCCTCCTGGGAAGGGCTGGGGCACGATTCCCCCTTCGGCCTGCGGGGCGGTCCTCGGGATCAAGTGGCGTCAAGCGGGCCCGGCTATATGCATCGTGAGCGGTGGGCCGGTGGTCGCGGTGGCGGAGGAAGGCCTCGACTGCGATTGCGCTCCCAGGGGCACAAGATGCGCAACGTCGCCGCCAGATTGCACGAGGACGAACGGGGCGAGTTCACGCAGCCCGCGCGCGTGTTGCGCGACGACCCAGCTCCACGCGACTGGGAGCGGGCCCCACGGCGGCCTGGTGTTTCCGACCGGCCTTTGGCTGTGCATCTGGCGCATCACCTCCAACTTGGTCGACTCTTCTCAGACGCAACGGGTAGTCTTGGGCTTACCCGCACGTTCTGATCGCTGGATGCGGAGCGGCTTTGAGCGCAAGGGGGCACAATGCCACCTGAAGGTGTGCGGCTAAGCGAGTTCTCGAACGAATGGTACAAGCCGGGTCGGAGTCGAGCAGCGAGGTTGCTGTGGCTTCTGATCAGCGCTGTGTTCTTCGACACGTGGGTGCCTTGGCCGTCATACCTGAAGGCGGCGGTTCTCCGCCTCTTCGGCGCCAAGATCGGGAAAGGCGTCGTTCTCAAGCCACATGTCCGCATCAAGTACCCCTGGAGACTCTCTATCGGTGATGATTGCTGGATCGGTGAGGGCGTCTGGATAGACAACCTCGCTCAGGTGTCGCTTGGTAACGACGTGTGCCTCTCGCAACGGTGCATGATCGAAACCGGCAACCACGACTGGAGCGATCCACGCTTTGGCCTGATCGTCCGGGGGGTTGTCATCGCTGACGGGGCCTGGGCAGCTGTAGGGTCCCTGCTGCTCCCGGGCAGTCGACTTGAAGCGCAGGCCGTCCTGGGAGCCGAGTCGGTCCTAACTCACGTGGCCGAGCCGTCTGGAATCTACCTTGGCAATCCGGCACAGAAGGTCAGGATGCGACACCTTTCGTGGCCCGGGCCCGACGGGCAGAGGCAGAATCGTTTCTGATCAACCCGGTCCGTGTCATTTCTTGGCCCGGGAGATACGTGGACGGTCGCATCGGGTTCGACCGTTCTCCTTCCGCTGGCCTCACCGGACCCTGAGTCGTCGGGATTGCTCGGACGGAGAGGCTGGGAGAGAGAAGGCTGACTCCAATCGCAAGAGTCCTGCTCTACACGTTGGTGTTTTCGCCGGACGGCGTCTCGACCGCGCAACTCCTGACGGACCTGGCTGTCGACTTGCAGGCGTTCGGCCATGCCGTCACGGTGCTGACGACGACGCCGCACTTCAACGTCGACGCGGAAGCGCGCGCGCGGCAGCCGCTGTCGCGGCGCTGGGGCGCGCTGCTACAGGAGAGCTGGTGCGGCGGCATCCCCGTCTACCACGTGCGGATGCGGGAGAAGGGGAAGAGGGTGCTGGCCCGGCTGGTGGACTACGCGGGCTTCCATGTCGGAAGCCTGTGTGCGGGCGCCGTGGTTGGGGGAGGCTTCGATTTGGTTCTAGCGCCCTCACCGCCGCTCACCATCGGTGTGGGCGCCTGGCTCATCGGCCTGATGCGGCGGGCGCCGTTCGTCTACAACGTCCAGGAGATCTACCCGGACGTCGCAATCCGGCTCGGGGTGCTGCGCAACCGCTCGTTGATCCGGCTCATGTACCGGCTGGAGCGCTTCACCTACCGGCGCGCTCGACGGGTGGTCGTGATCTCGGAGCGGTTCCGGCGCGACCTGCTCGCCAAGGGCGTGCCCGACGAGAAGCTGGTCGTGATCCCCAACTTCGTGGACACCGACTTCATCCGCCCGATGCCGCGCCGCAACTCATTTTCGGCCTCGCACGGGCTCGACGAACGGTTCGTCGTGCTCTATGCCGGCAACCTCGGGCTCACGCAGGGCCTGGAGACGGTGTTGGAGGC